>CALBIE010000099.1 GCA_937893495.1 uncultured Verrucomicrobiales bacterium
CGGCGAACCGGGCGGCGTGTTCGGCGGGAATATCTTGAATCCGGCGGCGGCCAGTCCGCCCAGGACACTGTTCGTGCCAGTGACCGATTCGACACCAGCACGCTTGACCAGTTCCATCACGGTGACGCCGTTAGCCGTACCGCGATGGATGGCATCGGGATCACCTTTCTGCCCGTGCATGTCGAGAAACAGGCAACCGGCGGGAAAACGTGTCCGCATCTCGCGGACATACGCGGCAATCCGGCCGTGGTATTCTTCGTAAACCAGCTTCGCGTTCGGATGCTCCAGGGCTTTCTCCAGCGGGCGATTCGCATCGAGGAATTTGCGATGAAACTTTGCCGCCACCACGTAAGGACGTTTCCCGCACAGTTTTTCAATCTGATCAGCGGTTGTGCAGGTCAACTCAAACGTTCGACCGTCCTGAAACACGACGCCGTTGGTTCGTGCTGGCACGCCCGGAATGGGAAGACCGCCGCCATGCGGTGCAGTCAGAATAATCGGCAAGTCACCTCGTTCTGCGAACGCCAATGAGTCGGCGGCATCAGCGACCGTTACGAACACGAGCAATGCCAATACCGTGATCACAGCCGCCAACCTTGGGGGAGACGGTGCGGCGGGAGCGCGGAATTCATTTCGCAGAAACGTGGCTTTGGCAATCGGCTCGCGGAATTCTGAACTTGATGTTCTGACGCACCGGAAGGTGCTGTGTTCCGTGATCAGGGATTCGTGCGGCAGCGCTGGTTGCGGACGGATGCTTCCGCGGCATGAATGCCGCGCTCCGGGTGCTTCAACTGAATAGTTCCGGCTTGGACTGGTTCGCACGTTCCTCATCCGCGTCAATCAGCGTTCATCTGCGTGAATCCCCGGGGAGTACGCCCGCCTCGGGCGTTGGTTTGTGCGCCCTCGCGCAAACCCCTTGAGGCTGCCGCAAACCGACCAGCGCCGGAAGGAAACCCCACGGCCGTATCAGGATCGCCGCGTTCTCGGTCTTTGGCGAGGGCGCCAAAGCGGGCGCCCGAGGCGGGCGCGCTCCCCTTCTGCCGTGACTGCGCCTCATTGCATCAATCCGCGTTTGGAATGCGGTCTTCATCAAAGAATCTCCGCAACCCGCGCCACCGGACTCCACAACGCTTCGGCATAGCGACAACCGCACGTCGCCCCGCGATAACGCGCCAGCGTCTCCTTGGTCCGTTGCGAACCATCCTGCGTTTTCGGATCGTAATCCTTCTTTCGCAGCCAGGCCATCTGCCGTCCCAACCACGTCTGCGCTTCGTCCCAGGTATCTGACACATCAACGAAGGTGTTCGGCTCGAAACCAATCGTGTGGCGCGGACCGTTGTCGTAGAAATAGATCTGCCGCGGCGGACGGTAACTGTCGTCCCCAAGAATTCGTCCGGCATGGCGCAGCGCGATTCGGCTCAGTTCGCTGGCGACCATGTGGTCGTTATGATTGTCCTCCTTCCACAACGCCAGCGCGATGTCGGGTTTGATGTCGGCAACGGCCTTGGCGACAATTTGCTGGTTTTCCAACCGGGCATCGTAGCGATGCGATGCGAAATTCAGAAACCGCGCCTCGATACCCCGGTCGGCGGCAAGGCGTTTAGTAATCTCGGGCACCTCCCGTTCCCGGCCCTTGGCGGGTGCCCAGTTTGAGTAATCCCCGATGAGATGCAGCGTCACCACGCGATAATGCTTGCGCACGCCGTGCAGGAGGATTCCCGGCACGCCGAAGACGCAGTCGTCCCAATGCGCGCCGATGGCGAGAAGGGTTTTCATGGGGAGAAGTGTAAGCCGGAATTGCACCCGTTTGCCATGGGAAAGAAACGGCACTCGTAGCGCGGGCGTCTCGCCTGCGGGTTCGCGCACCGTCCCGGTGCGAGTACCGTAGAACAGGCGGCGAGACGCCTGCGCTACATTGCCACTACTCGTCGGAATCTTTACGGCCAGCCCGAGCCTTTCTATCGATTCTGGACACGCCTATCGCGGACATCACAAACCCAATAACCCAAGCCAGGCCCAGAACGAGGCCTACCGGTTCCCCTATTGGCGTCTGAAAAATCTGTTCTTTGTCGCCGTAAACGAAACGAGAAATCAGCGAAAGAACACCCAGCAAAATCGTCGAAATCGACAGAATTAGAAATCCTGGACGAGAGAATCTTCGGGCATCTTCTGGAAACCGATCCTCGATTTCAAACCGACTGCCACCGCATCCCTTTATGACATCGGCCACCCGAAACACAGCGCCGCCAACAAACGCAAACCATCCACTGGGACGAATTACAATGTCAAATCGCTCCGAATCAGCCTTCCACCCGCAATTCATTGTACAATTCAAACGACCGGAGACGACGTCGTATCGCATCACGTTCTCTTCCAATAGCTTTTCCGATTTTCGAAGACGAAAACCCCGACGCTCCATCTCGGCAAACGAACTGGTCAATTCTTCCTTTGTGCAGGTCAACAGGATCATGGCAGTTTTTCGTTCAATCTGGCCATTACCGGATCCGAAATCTTTTCCCCACCCGGACACATGATTCATTGCGGCCGCATCCGGCAGGCGAGACGCCTGCGCTACAACTGGCAGCCCTACACCTGATTCTCCACAAACCACTGATAGGTGGTCTTGATTCCCTCAGCCAATGGAATTCGCGCCTTCCATCCAAGCGCGTTGATGCGAGAGACATCCAGCAGCTTTCGCGGCGTGCCATCCGGCATGGACGAGTCCCAGACAAGCTCTCCCTCGAAGCCAACCACGTCCTGCACGATCTCAGCGAGTTCCTTGATGGTAACGTCATCACCGACGCCAATGTTGACGGGCTGATCGGATTCGTAGTTCTCCATCAACGCAAAGCAGGCTTCCGCCAGGTCATCGACGTGCAAAAACTCCCGGCGGGGCGCTCCAGTGCCCCAGAGATTGACGCTGGGCGATTGATTTGTTCTCGCTTCGTGAAACTTGCGGATTAACGCCGGCAAAACATGGGACGACTGAAGATCGAAATTGTCGTGCGGCCCGTAGAGGTTGGTGGGCATGGCGCTGATGAAATCCTTCCCATACTGTCGCCGGTAATACTGACAGAGTTTCAGTCCGGCTATCTTTGCCAGCGCGTAACCCTCGTTGGTCGGCTCCAATGAACTGCTCAGCAGATATTCCTCTTTGATGGGCTGTGGCGCCAGTTTCGGATAGATACAGGAACTGCCGAGGAACAAAAGCTTCTGAACGCCGCACGCCGCGGCAAACTCAATTACGTTGTTCTGAATGCGCAGGTTGTGGAGAAGGAATTCAACCTGGTATTCCGAGTTGGCCCGAATGCCGCCCACTTTTGCCGCAGCCAGGATGACGTGGCTGGGTTTTTCAGTTTCGAAAAACGCCCGCGTCGCGTTGACATCGGTCAAATCCAGTTCCGCGTGAGTGCGCGTCACGATTTCCCAATCCGCTTTTTGCGCGTAGAGGCGATGAAGCGCACAACCAACCAGGCCGCGATGACCCGCTATGTAAATTTTCTGTGTTGCCATAATAACACACCCCGCACTCGGGACTCGCCGGTTCTAATTGTCGTCGTTTGGCATGTAAAGGGTTTTACCATCGCGCTAATACGAAACAACGGCGGGCAACCGTTTCCCTGCTTGCGTCGCCCGTGAAATCACCCAAGACTGCGCTGGAAGGTTTTTTTCATGAGCGATGAACTGATGCAGAGTCTGGCGTGGCTGGCTGTGCTGGGGGTGGGATCCCAGTGGCTGGCGTGGCGTCTGCGTCTGCCTTCCATTCTGCTGTTGCTCATTGCCGGATTTTTCGCTGGACCCGTCATCAATGTCATTCAACCCGACGTGATGCTGGGCGACATGTTGATGCCGCTCGTCTCGGTATCCGTGTCCTTGATTCTCTACGAGGGCGGGCTCACGCTGAAATTTTCGGAACTGAAGGATATCGGCCATGTGGTTCGCAATCTGGTCACCATCGGCGCGCTGGCGACCTGGTTGGGCAGCACCTTTGCCGCGCAATGGCTGCTGGGCTGGTCCACTGCCCTGTCTGCGGTGTTTGGCGCGATAGTTGTCGTGACCGGTCCAACGGTCGTCGGCCCTTTACTGCGTCTCGTGCAACCAACCAAGCAGGTTTCCTCAATCCTGAAATGGGAAGGCATCGTCATCGACCCGGTTGGGGCGGTGCTTGCACTGTTGGTGTTTGAAGCGGTGCACGCCGGTCATGGATTGGAGGGCTTTTCGAAATTCGCCGCGATGGGTTTTGCGCGGACCATCTTGATTGGCGGTTCGCTCGGCATTCTCGGCGGCGAATTCATGGTACAGGCGTTTCGCCGGAACTGGGCGCCGGACTTCCTGCAAAACCCGCTTTCCCTGATGACGGTCGTGACGCTGTACATCATCTCCAACAACCTTCAACACGAGAGCGGCCTCCTCACCGTGACCGTGCTGGGCATCTGGCTGGCCAACCAGAAACGGGCCGATGTCCGGCATATCGTCGAGTTCAAGGAAAATCTTCGGGTATTGCTGATTTCGGCGCTGTTCATTTTGCTGGCCGCGCGGGTAAAACCGATTGACCTCAGGACCATTCCCATTGCCGGAACGTTCGCGCTCCTGGCCGTTTTAATGCTCATCGTCCGTCCAATCTGCGTCATGCTTTCCACCCTGGGCTCGAAGCTGAAACGCAATGAACGCCTCTTCTTGTGTTGGGTTGCTCCGCGTGGAATTGTCGCCGCGGCCGTTGCTTCCATTTTCTCCATCCGTCTGGCCGATGCCGGACTCGAACGCGCGGAGGAACTCGTCCCAGTAACTTTCTTCCTGATCATCGGCACGGTGGCGATTTACGGACTGACAGCCGTGCCGCTGGCGCGTGTGCTGCGCGTCTCATCCCCCAATCCACAGGGAGTTCTTTTCGTGGGTTCCGGCCCGATTGCCCGAGCAATTGCTAAAGTGCTTCACTCCGAAGGCGTCACCGTCCTCCTGGCCGACACGAACCGCGAAACGCTCGCGTTGGCCCGGATGCAGGGATTGCCGGTGCACTACGGAAACGTGCTTTCCGAACAAGCGTTGAATGGCCTCGAACTGACCGGTATTGGTCGCCTGCTGGCAGTGACGCCGAACCATGAAGTGAACACGTTGTCAGCAGTGCATTTCCGGGAAGTGTTCGGCAGGTCGCAGGTGTATCAACTCCCCCCTGCCCAGAGCAAGGGCGCAGGACAACAACATTCCTCCAGTCACGGGCTGGGCGGGCGATTGCTTTTCCATCCGAACCTGAGTTTCGCGGAATTCAGCGCGCGCCTACAGGCCGGGGCGACCGTTAAAAAGACCCAATTGACGGAGGAGTTCAGTTTTGAACAGTTCAAGGAACGTAATGGACCGGATGCAGTGCCTTTGTTCCTGATCAACTCGAAAGGTGAATTGCGCG
>CALBIE010000100.1 GCA_937893495.1 uncultured Verrucomicrobiales bacterium
TTGAACCCGAGTGAAAACTCGCCGATATAACGCGCGCCGCCATCCGTATCCAGAATCGCATTCAGTCGCCTGGTATCGCTGCCGGTCGCTTTGATGACCTTGCCATCCTTGAACCCCAGCCGGATCCCCTCAAATCGCGTACCCGAATAGAGGGTCGGCGTATTGAACTGGATTACTCCGTTGACGGAGTCCTTCAACGGACACGAAAACACTTCTCCATCCGGAATATTCCGCTCACCGTTGCAGCTCACGGCCCCAATGCCCTTGATGCTGAAGCGCAGATCGGTATTCGGCGCCTTGAGATGCACCTTATCCGTGCGCGCCATCAACTTCCGCAACGGCTCCATCGCCTTCGCCATCTTCCGGTAGTTCATCGTGCAGACGTCGAAGTAAAAATCCTCAAACGCCTCCGTGCTCATGTTGGCCGCTTGCGCCATGCTCGGGGTGGGCCAGCGCAAAACCACCCACTTGGTTTTGTTCACGCGGTAATTCAACACCGGCCGCAAGGTCTTGGAATACACGGCCATGCGGTCGCTCGGGACATCCGAAGACTCGTTCGCGTTATGCGCCCCTCGAATCGCGATGTAGGAATGAAATTTCTTCATGTTGCCCATCTCGATGGACTTCATCAGATTCGCGTGTTTCTGGTTCGTGCCCCGGAGAACTTCGCGCAGCAAACGGCTGTGCTGCACCTGAACAACCGGGGTGGCTCCGCGCTTGCGGGAAGCGCGAATCAGTTCCACGGTGAATTCGTCTGGCACATCGATCATGTGCAACAAAACGTTCTCTCCTTTTTTCGTCCCGGTGGAATAGCCCACCAGCAAATCAGCCAGTTTTCGATATCGTGGGTCGGTCATAACGTGCGTTCAAGCTAGCGGGACTTCACCTTTTGTCGAGTCAGCTTTGATTTTTCCACTCGCCGCAAACGCTTTTCCTGCCGCGCTGCTTCGGCCCGCAAAAGCTCCTCAGCGCTCCAGCCGCGCTGCTGCGCCAGCACGGCAAGTTCGAAAAGCGCTTTGCCCGTTCCCGCCCGGGTCACCCTGCCCTTAGGCCCCTTCAATTCAAATCCGCCCAAACCCGCTTTATCGGCCTTCTTCACGAGTTTCTGCGCTTTTTGCAGCGCCGGCAGATGACGAGGAATGCCATCCAGAGCTGACGGTCGCTCGTGACGCGTGCCCTTTTTCTCCGCCTTCTTGATCTGCTCCCAGTTGGCCCAGACTTCATCGACATTCCTGACCTTCACATCGCCGAAAACGTGCGGATGCCGTTCAATCAGCTTGCCCACGATACGCCGGGTTACCCGGTCAAAATCAAACGCGCCGCGCTCCGTCCCAAGCTGACAGTGAAAAACCACCTGCAGTAACAGATCGCCCAACTCTTCCTCCAGTTCGTGATCGTCGCCCGCTTCAATGGCATCGATCATTTCGTAAACCTCTTCCACCGCGTGAAAGCGAATTGACTTGTGATCCTGTTCCCGATCCCACGGGCATCCATCCGGTGCCCGTAATCGTTCCATGATCGTCAATAAATCCCGGATCGGTGATCTTGTCCTTTTCATTATTTCTTAACTGTCGCGAGATGAGTTGACCGACTCAGAGAATGACCAGGTCGTCGCGATGCACGACCTCGCCCTTCAGCTCTTTCGGCCGCCCGATTGCCTTCGCATCAAACTGCGAAATGCCGCGCGCGAATTCCATCCCGTCGCCGTCACAAATCCGCACCACTTCCCCGCTCTCAAAATCTCCTTCGCAGCGCGTGACGCCCACCAACAGCAGACTTTTTCCGTTTTCCCGCAGCGCGACCTTGGCACCTTCATCCACATAAATCACGCCCTTGGGATGATGAAAAAACGCAATCCAGCGTTTCCGTCCAGTCAGCTTCCCTTCCAGCGGCATGAAAAAAGTTCCCTCATTCGCTCCGTCGAGAATACTTGCCAGTACATTGGCTTTGCAGCCCGAAGCGATCACGACCGGGATACCCGCGCGCGTCACAATTTTGGCCGCCTGAATCTTCGTGATCATCCCGCCAACGGCCGTCACGCTCTTCGTGCCGCGCGCCAATTCCTCGACTCGCGAATCGATCTTCTCGACAACCTCCAGCACCCTGGCTTCCGGTGTGCCGAAGTTTTCCACGACACCATCCGCCGTGGTCAATACCACGAGCAGATCGGCGGGCAACAGACAGGCCACCATGGCCGACAACCGATCGTTGTCGCCGAACTTCAATTCCGTGTACGACACGGCGTCATTTTCATTGATGATGGGAATTACCTTGTGCTCAAGCAGGTTGACGAGCGTGTTGCGCGCGTTGAGGTGCCGGTCGCGATCCTCCAGATCGTCGTGCGTCAGCAACACCTGCGCCGTGGTCAATTGATGTTCGGCGAACAATTGCTGATAGGTCGTCATCAACCGCGATTGCCCAACCGCCGCGCACGCCTGCAACTCCGCCACCCCCGTCGGCCGGCGTTGATGCCCAAGGACACCCATGCCCGACCCAACCGCGCCCGAAGTCACCAGGACGATTTCGCGACCCGCCCGATGCTGGCCGGCGATCTGCGCAACCAGTTGTTTCATCTGAATCAAATCCGGTTGCCGGGCAGCATCGGTCAACACACCCGTGCCCAGCTTCACCACAATCAGACTCGTCTCTTTCAAGTAACCCGAACGCACGCTGTGATTAAACAGGCAACGGCCAAAGAGCGGAAAGCAAATAGTCCGGTTTGAATCCCGGACGGGTTGACGCGCAAAGAAAGACACCGAATCGATGGCGGAAGGAGACCGCCGAAATTCCGATTGACTAAAAATCAGGCGAACGGTGGCACTGGGAGGCCACAATGAATCGACCCGTCTGCCTAATGAGTTCAAAAAACTGTTTCGCCTTCGGCCTGGAGAATCAGTAGCTTCAGCGGCAGTGAAATCCTGGAAAGACATTCTGTTCGGTCTGACGTTGACCATCGCGCTGCCCGTTTGCGGGCAAGTGACTAATGCGATTCCCAGGGGCGCGTCGGAAGTGCCTACCTGACCGTTGTGACCGGGAGAAGGCGGCACAGTTCGTGGCGCAGGCAATATGTCGGGGGAGAGTGACGGGAATGTCCCGGAAATTTTCAAGTGGCCGAAGAAACCGCTGGGTTTTCTGGTGAGTCATCGGTGGATTCCCGGCAAACCAGATCATGGCGAACAATACCTGAGCCTCGGCTACCAGATTCTTCCCTCACTCCGAGCGGGAATTGATTATCGACCCTTGACCCGCGACATCGGAGCCCTGGTCAACTGGCGGGTATTTCCCGAGAACAATACCTGGCGTCCGGCCCTGATGCTGGGCACCAGCAATGACGACTTTGGCAACATCAACAGCCAGAGTTATTTCGCAACGCTCAGCAAAGCATTGCCGCCGTGGAAAGACATCACGGTCTCACCATTCATCGGCGCGAACTATATCGAAAAGCTGGATGACGTGCGTCCCATCGGCGGCTTGCATCTGCGCCGGAAGCAATTCTCGATCATGTTCGCCCACAGCGGGGTGGACGAACATCTGACATTTTCCTACAACCTGGGGAATCACACATTCAGCATCCTGTTTTTCGACCTGCGATTGCCGGGAACGGCGTGGGCGTTCCGGTTCTAGCAGAGAGGTTATAACCAACCGATTAACGCCGAACAGCATGGCTTCAACCAAACGCGAGCGCACAAAAAAAGGCCGGACGCATTCGTCCGGCCTTTCGCGAAATGAATTTATGTCGGCGAATTATGCCTTGCGCTTGGACATGTATTCCTTCCTGGTGATAACGCCCGGCATGGGGACGGGATATTTGCCATCCGGATCCAATTGCAACGGAGCGGGACCGTCGAAAGTTAACTTGTCAGCGTTCGGCGCAAAGAAGTGGTCGTTGTTCTTATACTCGTCCCACGTGATCTTGTTACCCGTGTGCGCTGCGAATCGTCCCATCGCGGTAACCATCGAGGCGCGAACGCCGCGTTCCACCTCGTTGTAACGCTCGTTGTTGCGAATCGCATTGATGAGGTCTTCCCATTCCAGATCGTATGGATTGGCCTCGGGCTGCGGATACTTCCACATGATGTTCTTCGCGCGATCATCACGGGTGGGATGCTGATCGTTGAACAACCGCACTCGGCCCGGAGTGTGGGAGGACATCGAAACGATGCCCGAACCCTTTGTGCCGTGGACGTAGCTGGCGAAGTCGTTCGTGCAACCAATCATGTTCCGGCCGTTAAAGAAGAGCTTGCTCCCGTCGGGATAAGTGTATTCGACCGAGTAGCTGTCAAAGTTCTGGTCCACGAAGTCCAGCCCGTCTTTACGATCCGTCTTGTAATGCCGCCCGCCCATCGCATGCACCTCGACCGGCCAGTCGTTCTTCATCCAGGAACATTCATCGATCTGGTGAATATTGTAATCACTGAACGCACCACCGCTGGCCCAGAGGAAACTATGAAATCGCTTGATCTGGTAGAGCGTCTCGCTCATCCCGGCATAGGCTTTGTCCTGATCGCGGCGCTTGGAAAAGCACGAGGCAATCGGGCCGGCAATGCGATAGGCGCGCATCGCCAGGATGTCACCAATCTCGCCATTCTGAATCCGGTCCCAGAGTTCGCGACGACCCCGGCAGTGACGCACCATCAAGCCAACACCAACCTTGAGATTCTTCTTTTCGGCTTCTTTGTTCAGTTCCAGCATCTTGCGGCCGGCGGGCGCGTCCGGGCAGACAGGCTTCTCCATGAACACGTTGATACCGCGCTCAATCGCGTATTGGTAATGAACCCAGCGGAAGGCGCAAGGCGTCGTAAAAATGGCCACACCACCCTTCCCGACCGAATCGATCACGTTCTTGAAACCATCAAAGCTCACGAAACGCCGTTCCGGCGGCACGTCCATCTTGTCTTTGAACTTTCGCTCAAGGGCCGTTCTCTTGCTCTCCAGATTGCTCTCGAACACGTCGGCCATCGCAACAAGCTTGATCGGCCCGAATGCCGAAGAAAGATTCAAGGCGTTGGCAACCGCACCGGTTCCGCGTCCACCGCAACCGACCAGACCAATCTTGATGGTATCATCGCTGGCGGCATGCACACGGGGGACAGCCACCCCGGCCAACGCGCCGACGGCGGCGATTTGCCCTGAGGTTTTGAGGAATTCGCGACGAGTACCGGGAGTCTTCGTATTGCTTTGGGGTTCGTTCATGGGTGAGTTTTTCATTTGTTTTCGACGGAGGTCAATCAAAGAGATTGGACAGACGGCAATTCGATCCATTTAAAACCAGTCTTAACCAAACCGGGAACGCACTTCGACGAAATACATTACCAGCATCGCCGCCACGACGTACAGGACCCAGTGCACCTCTTTTCCACGCCCGGTCAGAAGCTTAATCAGGGGATAGAAAAGGAATCCCAGCGCCAATCCGTCGCCAATCGAGTAGGAGAACGGAATGCCGACCACAATGAGGAACGCCGGAAATGATTCGCTGAAGTCAGCCCAGTCAATGTCCGCCAGGTTGCGACACATCATCGCGCCCACCAGCACGAGCGCTGGCGCCGTCAAGGGCGGATAACCACCCACCATCGCCACAATGGGACTGAAAAACAGCGCTGCGAGAAACAGCCCAGACACCGTGAGGCTGGTCAGTCCCGTGCGCCCGCCCTGCTCCACGCCGGCCGCGCTTTCGATATAGGCCGTCACCGTACTGGTCCCGAGGCAGGCGCCTATCGTGGTTCCCATCGCATCCGAGACAAAAGCCTGTTTTGCGCGGGGCAATTGATTGTCCTTCATCATCCCCGCTTGCTCTGCCACTCCGACCAGCGTCCCGACCGTGTCAAACATCACCATAAACAGAAACACGAGAATGAACGGCAGCATCGCCAGCGACAACGCGTTGCCAAGATTCATTTTGAAAAGAGTCGGCGAAATGGACGGGGGCATGGCGACGATTCCCTTGGCCCATTCAAAACGGGTCACCAGCATCGACTCCGTCACGACTTTGGAGGATTGCCAGGTTTCTGGTAATGCCGGAAGCAACCCTTTCAAAGCCGCCGCCGTGACCGTCGCCGCGAGTACGCCCCACAAGATTGAACCCGCCTTCTTTCGCGCGTGACACGATACGGCAGTCAGCAGTCCGACGAAGAAAACGATCAGGTCCGGCGAAGCGAAATGATGATTCAACGTCACGCCAGTGGCCGGCGACTTCACGATCAAGCCGGCGTTCTGCATTCCGATGAACGCGATGAACAGCCCGATACCGGCGGCGATGCCACGCTTGAGACTGGGACTGAGCGCCTTGAGAAGCGTTTCCCGAATCTGAAACAGCGACAGGATGAGAAACAGAATTCCGGAAACAAACACGACGCCCAGGGCAGTCTGCCAGGCGTCCGCAAAACCAGCGGCCGTCGCCGCCGGAATCGCGGTCAATACGAAGAAGAAGTTCTGGCCCATTCCCGGTGCCTGAGCAATCGGATAGCGGGCATAAAGCGCCATGATGGCCGTCGCAATGGCTGCTCCCAGACAAGTGGCTGTGGTCACCGCCCCGAAATCCATCCCCGTCTCAAATCCGAATAATCGCCCGGAGAGCACGGCTGGCTGCACGAAAATGATGTAGGCCATGGTCAGGAACGTCGTCAGACCGGCCAACAATTCGGTGCGGACAGTTGTTCCGTGGGACTTCAGGGCAAACCATTGTTCGAACTTTTCGTTCATAAGGCGACGCGCCGGGAAATGTTCGGCTGAATCCCGGCCGGCTTCAAGACGTAAGCCTGACCTCTTGAGTAATTGAACCAGGCAGGCAAGCCAATCCGAATCGGGCCCTCCTCAAGTGTTCTGCCCCTCCGTCGCGGGAAGTGAAGGCCGTTCGGCGAGTCATCGCACCTCGGCTACGGCTCGATACCCTCATGGAAATGGTCAAGGGAATCGGCTTGAAGCGCGGGCGGAGCGGGCGTAAAGAGCAGGCGTGCAATTCCTGAGTCACTCATCCCAGCCGGGTCATGCGCGACCGGCGGGAATCGTCCCGCTGAAGCCGGTTGACGGCAAGGCAGCAACATCTCACCAGTCCGTCACAAACGGATTCAGGCTCCGCTCTTGCTTCTTTGGCGACAACGATCAAAGGAATGGATTTTCGCGAAAACGCCCGAAATTGTCAATTGTCGGGACTGACCCGTTTATGTACAAAAACTCAATCATTGGTAGCAGCCGAGGTAACGCGTGCCACGCCGTAGCTGAGTGAAGGCGGGAGACTCAGACTTCTGCGTAAAAACTATTGAGAGCAGAGCCAGCCAACGAACGAGTTGGCGAAGGTGGGGTGGGTCTTCCGCGGCGCGCCATAGCGCGCCAGCGCGACGGCGGCCGACCCGCCGGTTCGGGGAACCTCTGGTTCCCCGGAGACACCCAGTCGCACTTTCGTTTCCGGGAGTCGCGCCCTCAGAGAGGCCGCAACCGGCAGGTCGGAGACCTGCCCCACACCGCGAAGCCCCGCCACCGGAGGAGGCGAGTTCGTGGGTGGGTTTCATGCCGCACGATTCTCGTGCTCGGATTCTCCTCACGTCGGCTGCTACGGTTCAGGGGTTTACGCCGCGAAACTTCGTTTCCGCGAATTCTCTCCCCGCGACGCGGGAGTGGGGAGACGAACGAGGAGAGAGGAAAAGCCAACCTCCTCTCCGCCACTTTCAAAGAGCGGAAAGATGGAAAACCGGAACGCTTGTATCAATAGTCAAGAACCGACCCGTTTACAATGGGAATCTGGAACGCTCGTATCAAATATCAAGAACACCTGAATTGTCAATTACCGGGACCGACACCTTTTCCGATGGGAAAAAAGTGCGTAACATTTACTACTTTTTAGTCTTGGGCTTGAAACCGCAAGATTCCAAGTACCACGCCAATCCAATCATGATTACTACCGCGATATTCGTGAAACTCAAGTCACCAATTACAACCACTAGAATGCCTAAGGCAACTAACAATACGAGAGCACTGTAAAAAGGATTTATGTACTTTTTCAGCCTCATAAATCAAGGCATAGGAAGATTGTTGCACCGTAGTTGGCAAGCAGCCGATCCCTGCGCAATCGCTTGAATCGCTCTAGCCGCCAATGCGGAAGTCATCGATGCACACACGATAACTGCGACAACGTTGAGGCCAGGAATTGCTCCAGCTGGTGCGATACATGTAGCAAAAGCGATGCCTACTATTCCTGCATGAAGCGCCATCATTCCGACACCCAAGCCTAAACAACAATTGTTGCATTGGGACCGAGAGCATCCAGCCGCACAACTACTGCCTTGATAATTATGAAGTATTTGAGCAGCAAGCTGGGCACCAAAGAACGCGATCCACCTCAATTTCCAAGCATTTAGTCTACGTAGAATCCAATTACCAAAGAAATATCCTGTTGGGTCGAATCCATCTACTGGACTATTTTCAACAAAGGCAAACAGGTTAATTCCTCCTAATTCCTCAATCGGATCCCTCGTCAACCACCGTTGCAATTCGGGCGAATAGTATCGATTGCGATGGTCGTTGATGCGCACTTCGGCCAGCCATTCGCGGCCCTGGAAGAGGTGGCGAATGCCGATGGCGGTGTTGGTGA
>CALBIE010000101.1 GCA_937893495.1 uncultured Verrucomicrobiales bacterium
CTTTCGGGCGGTTTAAGCCGATTGCAAATCGGCGCTCCGCTAAAATGAGAATTGCGGCGGGAAAACTCAGACAATTTTCCTCACCAGGTCACGAGCCCGACGCACGAGGGGCAGGTCGGTCGCCAGATTGGCAAACTTGAATCCGACCATCCCGCTCTGTTCCCGGCCCAGCATTTCGCCGGGGCCGCGCATTCGCAAGTCCGCGTCGGCGATCTCAAATCCGTCCGTCGTTTCCGTGAGCACTTGAAGGCGATCCCAAGTGTCGTTCTTCTTTTTGTCCGATACCAGGATGCAGTAAGAATCGTGCGCGCCGCGCCCGATGCGTCCGCGAAGTTGATGAAGTTGCGCCAGACCGAACAACTCGGCGTTCTCGATAATCATCACGGTGGCGTTTGCGACATTCAGACCGACTTCGACGACGGACGTTGCCATCAGCACTTGCACCTTGCCGGCAGCGAACTCCCGCATGGTTCGGCTCTTCTCTTCGCCACTCATTCGCCCGTGCAGCAGTGCGAAGCGAATCTCGGGAAAACGGTGGCGCAACCGTTCAAATTCATCGACCACGGCCTTGAGCCCTTTTGTGAGATCAGAATCCTCCAACCGGGGATAAACCACATACGCCTGGCGTCCTTCCGCGAGCTTTTCCTGCATGAATGACCAGACCTTTTCGAGTTGAGAGGATTCCCTCACCTGCGTGTGGATGCTTCCGCGACCGGCGGGCAGTTCGTCGATGACGGAGATGTCCAGATCGCCGTAGAGCGTCAGGCCCAGCGTGCGGGGAATCGGTGTGGCGGTCATGACCAGCAGATGGGGGTAATGTCCCTTGCGGATCAGTCGCTCGCGCTGTTTCACGCCGAACTTGTGCTGCTCATCGATGATGACCAGGCCGAGATTGTCCGGTTGAAATCCGTCTTCAATCAGCGCGTGCGTTCCGACGGTAATCGTTCCGTTTCGTCCGTGAATCGGTTCCGATTTGCGGCTACCCGTCTGGAGTCGCACGGCAATCCCCAGCGGTTCAAACCATTTTTGAAACGTGAGGTAATGCTGCTCGGCGAGGATTTCGGTCGGGGCCATAATGGCGGTCTCGAATCCGCTTTCGATGGCCATGAGCACGGTGCAAGCCGAGACCACGGTTTTTCCGGCACCCACATCGCCCTGCAGCAATCGACGCATGGGGGCGCCATCGCCCGTCATGTTTTTTCGGATGTCCCTCAGCACCCGAGTTTGTGCGTCGGTCAGCTTGAAACCCAGTGACTTCAAAAACGGTTTCTGGAGACGGTTATCCCCGGGACATCGTTTGCCTTTGGCGGCGGTTTCAAGCTTCCGGCGGCGCTCGGTGAAACCAAATTGTAAATCGACGAGTTCATCGAGCGCCAGGCGTTGTCGGGCGAGTTCCGTGTCCGTCAACTCTTCCGGTGAATGAAGCATGTGCACCGCATTGGCTCGCGACGGGAAATCCTCCATCGTGATTTCCGGATGCGGTTCGGTAATCGCCGCTTCGGTTTCCTTCAACGTGCGCCAGATCAAATTGCGCAACCAGCGTTGGGGGATGCCTTCCGTCAGCGGATAGACCGGGACGATACGTTGAATATGGAGGGAACTTTCCTCGCCGGATTCGATGACCTCGGTTTCCGGATGATTCATCGTGCGCGGCTTGAGTGAGTGCGGTTTGCCGTGAACAAACACCTCGTCGCCGACGGAAAAATAGTTCTGCATGTAGGGGAGATTCCACCAGGTGCAATGCAGCCGCGCCGTGCCGTCATCGAGGATGAACTCGAAAACGCATTTGCGGCCCCGTCCAAACCGCTTTATGCCCTGAGCGACGATAGTGCCGTGTACCAGCGCGGATTCACCTTTCTGCAGTTCGGCAATCGGTTGACAATGGCGGCGATCCTCATAACGGCGGGGCCGGTGCGACAGGAGGTCGTCCACCGTGCGGAGTTTCAGGCGGGCCAGTTGCTCCGCGCGTTCGCGACCCACGCCACGCAGGTCCGTCAAGGGACGTTGCAAAGGGCTTGTTTCCGCATCCGGCACGGCATCGTTATACGATTCGGGAGATTCCGGACAACTTCGAACTTGGAACTTTCGTCCCGGATGCGGACACTCAGGCAACGAATCGACGCGTCGCTCATGTCAGACCCCCCTGAAACCGATATTGAATTCCTCTGGCAGGAATACGGGCGGGTGTTCAAGAACTTCGACGACCTTTCGCTCTCCCGCTGGCTGGCGCAGACACTCGGACAGTTCAAAGGTTCAGCGTGGCGTTATTCGCATCCGCTGGTGGGTGGGTATCGGCTGGCCGCCCAGGTTGGCCATGATCGCCAGATTTGGTTCAAGCGATTGGCGACGCCGCCGCGCGATTATGTCGAATCGCCCTGCTGCCGCGCGCCCCTGCTTCCGCTCCTCACCCGCGATGTGCTCGATTCAGGATTGATTTGCCTGCACTGCACGGGGAGCGCTGTGCCCTTCGAAGACATCCCGCTGGAATTGCAGAAACCGTTGCAGCAATGGGCACAGAAATACTCGCCGATTCACGACGTGGCGCACTGGGAGGAACAGCAGAAACGTTCGACGTCCGAATATGATCAGGCGTACGAGGAAGCGGCGCAAAAGGCGGAACAATTGCTCGGACTGGCCGCGACCGAACTTTCCACGGCGTTGCTGGAGCATTACCCGTCCGTCATCTGGGAGGACCAGGACGAATGCCTGGAAGTTCGCCCCGAGGATATCGCCACCTGGAAAAGGTGAAGTGTTTAACCGGCTGAAGGCATGTTGGGAATACGTTTTGTATCACGATGGATATTCCGGACGGTCGTCATCGTCCTGATCCTCGCCATCGGTGCCTATCTCCTGATCGACCCGCTCGCGCAATCGGCTCTGGAACGGCAGCTCAAGGAGCAGACCGGACTCGGTGTGCGCATCGGGGATTTTCAGATGGAACTGCTCAATAAACGGGTGACCATCGAAAAACTTGTGCTCTACAACACGGCCGAATTTGGCGGTGGTCCGATGCTCGATGTGCCGGAGGTGCATGTGGAATATGACGGTTCAGCGCTTGGCAAGGGGTTGCTGCACCTGAAACTGTTGCGGCTCAACGTCGCCGAACTGCACGTCGTCGTGGACAAGGAAGGCAGGAATAATTTCGACGCCCTGCGCGATTACACGGAGAAGCGAAAGGCGGATTCCGGTGGGATCGGTAAGGGCGATTTGGAATTTGGCGGCATCGATATGCTCAACCTGACGGTCGGAAAGTTTGTGAAGACCGATCTTCGGGACCCGAAGAATTCGCAGAAGATTGACGTGGATATCCAGAACGAGATCATACCCGACATCAAGACGAAGGAGGATTTACAGACGAAACTGACGCCCATCATTCTCCAAAGGGCGGCCACGATATTGTTGCAGAGTTTCCTCGGAGGAAAGCAACCCAAGGAGCAGGGCGGAAAGTGACCGCTTGCCGCTTGGCGATTGGTTTTTCGGAGAAAAGACGGTTGTTTCAAAAGCCGGGAATCGATCGGTTTGCCCCGCATGCGGACGCATGGCGAATGAACCGAACGCCTGTCAACAAAAAGGGCGCGGGTAAGGCTCACGGAAGAATTCCCCGGTATGAGTGAAAGGCGCGAATGACTTACGCAGAGACTCTGCGTTCCTTTGCGCCTTGGCGTTCTCTGCGTTGAAGAGAATCGGAATTAAAACGCAGAGGGCCGTCCGAAGCCGGACCGGCATTCACGAATCCTTTCCTTTGTGTTCCTCGCGTCTTGGTGGTTGAGTAACGGCTGGAAGTGGATAGGTAGGCCGGTCGACGCGCATGGATACTTTCATTCAAACTTTACCTTTCGTTGTCGCCATCTCGCTCTTGGTCTCGGGCGTTGTCAGACTTCGGCGGTTTCTCTTCATCGCTTCGTTTCTGGTGTTGATAGGCGCTTGCCTCTTTGCTCTGATTGCATACGGCTCATCGGCGGCGTTCAGTTTCATGGGCTGTTTTGTTCTGCTTTACGGTCTAACTTGCATTGTGCTGAGTCGTCGCTTGCCGGCGAGCCGTTTTGTATCACGCGACGGACTCGGAGCGATCGGCGCACTTTTCTTTTTTCTCGGTCTGGCCGGGATGATGATGCTTTGAGCAGACACATACTTGCCCCCCAAGCTTTTCAGATCCGCTCGCGTGCGCACCGATGCTTTTGGCTGCCGTTCGCGAACCTCGACGTACATGAGATCGCTATTCCTTCTATGCGCCCTGACCTTGACGGGTTGCTCGACTGCCCTGGAGACGAGGAGCGAGTTTTATCATCGAGCATACCTGCCGCAGGAGTTGGGGATGTTCCACTACACGGGTTCGAGAGATTCACTTCATCATTTTCACAAGACCCGCTTTCTCCGGTTGGACAAGCGATTCACACTTCCGAAGTCGGCGCTTGAGATTCGTTCAGAGTTTCGGAGTCCAGCAGACCGTTCGCACTGGCTTTACCTGATCTTTGCCAATGGTCGATTGAGCTTTCACGGTCACGTAGATTGTGGAGGTCCTGTTGTCGTGGAGACGATTGACTTCGATACGAATGCACCTCCGAACGCCTGAAGCATGGCTTTTATTCGGAGCGGCGAGATCGAAAATGAAACCGTGTCACAACCAATCCAAAAATTGTAGCAGCCGACGTGAGAAGGCTCTGATCTTCCTGGAGTTTGAGCCTCCCGCCTTCGTAATACTAGGGCGCGGCGCGCGTCACCTCGGCTGCTACGGGGTTTTGAAATCGCCTCGTCAGTCCCGGCAAAAGACGATACAGCCCATGAGATTCAGCAGTTCGCCTGCGATGCGCGGAACGGTTTCCGGTTTGATGATTCGCTTTCTGGAGTGCTCCGGCTCGACGGAGTTTTGGATGTCTTGGAATGGCACGATCGTCATCGGGCGCAAGGAATCCTTTCTTTCCATCAGAGCGGTATCCAAAGCGGTGCTGAAGCCACCGCACTCCAAGACGCTGGCGCGCTGTTCGAACCCGCCGGCTTGTCCCATCATCAGCGTCGCTGAGCGTTCATCAACGGTTTGTCGGCGATGGGTATGAAGGGGCAGTTCTTGACCCTTGGTACATTAATGTTTGTTCGAATCTATCAAATCTTCACCTTGAACTGCTCGCCTTTTTTGACCGAGAGGGCGAATCCGCTCAACAAGTCGGGAATCGTGACCAAATCCTTCAGGCTGATGGTCTCGACGGTGGAATGCATGTAACGCGTCGGCAGACCAATCAGCCCGCAGGGAATCCCGCCGCGCATCCAGAAAATTGCATCGGTATCCGTGCCGGTTGTGCGGGAGGCCGCTTCATGCTGGATTTTGATTTTCTGTTTGGCCGCGACCTTTTCCAGCCGCTTCACAACCTCCGGATGATTGCCGCCGCCGTGGGTGAGGGTGGGGCCTTTCCCGAGTTTGATTTCTCCGTGCATGGGTTTGTTGACCGTCGGGCAATCGGTCGCATGGGTCACGTCAATGACCAGGGCCACATCCGGATGAAGCGAATACGCGATCTGCCGCGCACCAAGGCATCCGACTTCCTCCATAATATTCGAAACCGCGCAGATCTCCGCGCCCAGTTGGTCGCGCTTGGGTTGGAGCAGTCGCAATGTCTCCGCAATCGAATATGAGCCAATGCGATTGTCCATCACCTTGGAAACTGCGATGTCGTCGCGCAGAATTTCGAAATCATTGTTGATGGTGATGGGGGCACCCACGCGGACAATCTTGAGCGCCGCCTTTTTGGTGCTGACCCCGATATCGATGAACAAGTCATGCGCCTCGGGGACCTTTGCTTCGCCCTGGGACCTGGTCATGTGAATTGCGACGTTGCCGACGACGCCTTTGACCGCTCCGTCTCGCGTATGAATCGTCACCCGCTGCGCGCGGGTAATCGCGGGGTCCACGCCGCCGAGCTTGCGCGCATAGATGAAACCGTCGGCATCGACATAATTGACGGCCATGGCGATTTCGTCGGCATGGGCGGCGAGCATGATGCGCGGTGAACCGCCCTTGTTCAGCGTGGCGACGCAATTGCCGTAGGCGTCGGAATACGTTTCATCGGCAAACGCGCTGACATAATCCAGCCACACGCGTTGCACGGGGGCTTCGTGACCCGACGCTGCCGGTGTTTGAATCAATCGTTTGAGAAAATCCAGTGATTCCGTTCGCATGGGGGGATAATGCAGATTCGACACCGCAACGGGAAGTCCCCGTTCAGATCGGCAATGATTACCTTGTTTTGATGGATTCGAATTCCCAATTTTTACTGGCGAACCCGGGCCGACGTGCAGGTTTCATTACTTTTGATTTCTTCAAGCGGTAAACCTCCGGCTCTGCCGGAGAGACTCCCAAAGTTCGACTTTTACGGCCGTCTCGATAAGGAGACGGCATATTGGGAGAATGACTGCGGGCTTCCCCCTCACCTCAATCCTCTCCGGGGAGAGGAGGTCATACCGCGCGCTGGATTTGCCGATGGGATCATCCAACTCTCCACCCCGGGTGCATCTGGTTTCCCCTCGCCCCGAGGGCTATCTGTTACCCTCAAATTCGGGCTGAAAACCCCGGGGCAAAATGTGGGTAACAGACCCCCCCGGGGAACGATGGAGCGCGTCGGTTCCCGGCAAAGCGGTGCTGAAGACACCGCACTCCAGACGCTGGCGCGAAAGACGAGGCGGCCGCTGGGTCGCGCCAGCGTCTGGAGTGCGCGCGTGTTTACCGCCGCTTTCCCAACCTGGCCAACCCCCGCGGCCCGCGCAAACCAAATGGTGTAATGAAATCTAACAGGCGGGGAACGGAGCAAATCACGCGAGACGCAATGATGGAAAGAGGTTGCCGGGGAAACAACGAGTGCCGCAGCGAAGCAGGCGCTTTGAGCGCCCCCGATTTCACACCTCCGGTTTTACCGGAGGTGTGTGACTCGCCGTGAATTCCACCTCGAAGCGGTGTTCTGGTGGTTATTCTGGCGGATAATTGGAGAATTCACTATTTCGATCCGGTGGGGCGTTTGAGTCAGAATATTGAATTATTTAAATGCTTTTCGTGACAGGTCGTGAAAGACTCTCCGGCGAATTTGTTATGAAACAGTTTTTTGAGACATTGCGAATACTTCGGGGTTTTCTAGCGGGATTGGTGATTGCGGCTGTAATGACGGGGTGTGTTTCCCGGCGCGATTACTCGCTTGGGGACCGTTGGGTCGGGCGGCTGGACCACAGCATCGACGCGCCGAAGTCGCGCACCGAGCCGGAGGCGCCACCGTTGCCAGTGCCTCCATTGCCTGCCCCTTACACGCCTCCAGCGCCGGTGATAAACGTTCCCGGGCCATTACAAACCTTCGCCAGCAGCCCTGGCAGTTACTACATCCGCGTGGAACAGGATCTGACAGCGACGGCAGCCGTTGGCGCGGACGCGATGACGGAGATTCGTGTGATTCCATTGACTCATGTCGGGGAGGCAACATTGCATCTTTATATCCCGGAAAACGCTGAATTCGTTCGTTCTGAACCTCCTCCCACGACAATTACGCCGCGCAAAGTCACTTGGTATTGGCAGCATTTGCACGAGGGTGAAATCAAGACCGTGAAGGCATGGTTGCGTCCGACGGGTGGGGGCGAACTTGTGAGTTGCGTGGCGGTCTTCGGGCTTCCGGTTTATTGCGCGAAAGCCATCGTCGGGAAGCCGGAACTTGCGATTGAGAAATCCGGACCGCCGACGGCAACTGTGGGTCAGCAGGTCACTTATAACATTACCGTGCGCAACACGGGAAACCTCGCCGCGAACAATGTTGAAGTGATTGACTATGTTCCACCGGGTTTTACTCATCCGACCGGCAAGCCTGAACTGGGTTTTGACGCGGGAACGTTGCAACCCGGCGAATCCAAGAGTGGTTCGGTGACATTGATCGCGCAACAACGCGGAGAATTCACCAATCGCGCCACGGCCAATTCATCGAACGCCGGCTCCGTATCTGCGCAAGCCGTGACGCGGATAACTCAGGCGGGGATCAAAGTGGTAAAGAGCGGGCCGCCTGAACAATTCCTCGGCAAAACCGCGACTTACCAGATTACTGTCAGCAATACCGGTGACACACCGTTGACAGGCGTTATAGTGACGGATCAAGTGCCGTCAAATGCCGCCCTCGTCAATGCCGGCGCAGCGCAGATATCGAATAATCAGGCGACCTGGACAATTGGTTCTCTGGCGGCGGGTCAGAACCAGTCCTTCAACATCGAGATGCGGGGGATGGCAGCCGGGACGACCGTTAACACGGTTTCCGCCCGGGCGAATGAAGGAGTCAACGATTCCAGTCAGGCGCAAACATTGTGGCGCGGTTTTGCCGCCGTGCTGATCGAGATGATGGACGATCCTGATCCGCTGCTGATTGGTGAAACGACGACTTATACCCTCCGCGTGACCAATCAGGGCACGGCCGGGGATCGCAATGTGCGTGCCGTCGTCAATTTTCCGCCCCAAATTCAACCGGTTTCAGCGGCGGGTGTGACGCAGGGGACGGTTCGTGGACAGCAGGTCTTTCTGTCAGCTCTTCCCAATCTTGAAGCGAAGCAAACGGCAACCTGGACGATTCAGGCCCGCGCGGTTTCCACGGGTGATGCGCGCATCACTGCAGACGTGACGACCGAGCTCCTCAAGGAGCGCCCCGTAACCGAGGTGGAAGCAACTCAGGTTTACTAATTCGGTTTCCGACAATCATTTCACTGCTCGCGGTGGTCACAGCCACTGCGAGCAGTTTTTTGTCAAGAACTGCCAAGGCTGAGTGTTTTTTTCAGACCGATTGCTGAAAGTAATTGCGGGAAGCCTTCTGGCTTGAATGCAAGGAATCTGGAAACTGATTTAATTTCAACCGCAGATTGCTGAATCGCGATTGTTGTTTGTTGAGGTGGGGCGTGGGAAAGCTGAGAGCCATGTGGAGTGCGGTGGTAGAGCGGCGACACCGCTTTTGGAGCGTGATTAGAAACGTTGTGAGTTCTGAATCTTCGGGCGTGGAACCGGTGTTCGGACGGGCGCGAGCCGTGGGCTGGCTGGTGCACACGGTTGGGTGGTTGGGGGTTCCGGGGAAAGCGCCGTCGCCGCTCAGGCTCTGCCGGCGCAGTCCAAAAAACCCCGCTGTAATTCCGACGCCTGAATTGGT
>CALBIE010000102.1 GCA_937893495.1 uncultured Verrucomicrobiales bacterium
ACAGGAATACGGTCGGGATTGATCCGTTTGGAAAGAAAATTAAAAATTACCCGGCATTTCGGGCAGGCAAATTCATAAATCGGCATAATTTTGCAATACGTTTCGCCTGATCATTGGAACATTGACCGTCGTCGTCAAGGTTCTCGGCAGTGTCGTGAATCAAAAGTTGGCAGTTTGAGCGCCAATCGCTATCAATACCCGTTCGCAGGATTACTGCGAAATAATTTATGAGCACACCGAAGAACCCGCACGCTCTGAAACAATTTATCATTGCCCTGGTCATCGTTTTGACCGGAGTCACCTTTGGATCCATGTTAGCGCTTAAGAAGGCCGACGAAGACTTGCGCAACCGGCACCTGCCAGCCAAAGGAATGGGCCACAATCTCCCCGCTTCGCCGGATTCGCTAACCAAGGCAGCCAAGGCCATTTCAAACAAAGAGCCAACAACCGAATCAGGCGATTTTTCCTGGACCAACAACATGGTTTGGATTCCAAGCGGCAAATTCACCATGGGGGCAACCAATGGACAGGCTGACGAAATTCCCTTGCACGAGATCGAACTGGATGGCTTCTGGATGGATCGATTCGAGGTCACCAACGAGGACTTTGCCAGATTCGCTGAGGCGACAGGGCATATCACGATTGCCGAGAGAAAACCCAAGCCGGAGGATTTTCCCGGCGTACCAGAGGAGAATCTCGTTCCCGGCTCCATTGTCTTCAATCCGCCGGATCGCGAGGTGCCGCTTAACAATCATTACCTCTGGTGGAAATATGAACCGGGAGCAAGTTGGCGTCATCCGACCGGACCGGATTCCAATCACAAAACCCTCGCGAAACATCCTGTCGTGCACGTCGCCTGGTTGGATGCCATGGCATTCGCCAAATGGGTCGGGAAACGTTTGCCGACCGAGGCTGAATGGGAATACGCCTCCCGCAGCGGTTCGAAGAATCTCGAATACACCTGGGGTAACGAGAAAAAGCCCGGCGGCAAGTGGCTTGGAAATATTTTTCAGGGGAAATTCCCTCTCAGCAACACGGTCGAAGATGGATTCAATGGCACGGCTCCGGTTGGGAAGTATCCGCCGAACTCCTTCGGACTTTATGACATGGCGGGCAATGTCTGGGAATGGTGCAATGACTGGTACATGCCCGACTACTACTCCAAGAGTCCGAAAAAAAACCCGCAAGGCCCGGACGAAAGCTATGACCCAAACGAACCGGGCGTCTGGAAGAAAGTCAATCGCGGCGGATCGTTTCTCTGCAATGACGCTTATTGCGCTGGTTATCGACCATCGATGCGGATGAAAACATCCGCCGACACGGGAATTGGTCATACTGGTTTCCGCTGCGTCAGATCCGGCCCGTCGCCTGATGAAATTGCAAAGATACTTGCGGCGAAAAAGTCAGATTAATTATTTTCAGTAACGTTTCGTTTTAATTCTGCGTTTAAAATCAGACCGGGTTCACGAGTATAAATGGAAATCAAGTAACGCTCCCATGCCGAATCAAACTACGAATATCAAACCAGCAAACCTTCTTCGGGCAGACGATTGGCAGTTCGAGTATCGGCAAAAATCCAATCCCGACAATTCCAACCTGGATCTGCTGACCTACGGCGTATATCGCATCGCACCAAGCGTCATCAGCGACGAACTGTTCCATCGCAATGAAGAAGCCATACTGTTCAATCTCGCTGGCACACACACGATTGAATTGGATGGAAAACCCTACCCGATGAATTATTACGATACGCTTTACGTGCCAAAGGCGACGCCTTATCGCATTCGGGAGACGGGCGGGACGACGGGTTCGATCGCCATCTGCCGCGCTCCCGCCGAAAAGCAACATGCGCCATTTCACGCCGAATGGGAAAACGTGCGAAAGGACGAGAAGCGCATCCGGCATCTGGAAAAAAAGGAAGTTTATATCATGCTGGATGTCACTGAACCGGCGGATAAATTGATTGCCGGCTACACGTTTTACGAGCCATTCACCCGGGCATTCCCACCGCATAATCACACTGATCAGGAGGAAGTTTACATCTTCACGAAAGGCAAAGGCGCGATGGAAGTTTACCCGGATGAAAAGAACAAGACGTTCGTGCACAGCATGAACACAATGGATGCCGCGACGATTCCCCTGCTCAATTACCATCCGGTTTTCAGCCAGGAGGAGGAACTCCATTTCATCTGGTGCCTCGCCGGCGAACGATACTGGGTTGGCGACAAACACAAGGAATTCATGACTGCGTCCGTCGATACACTGACGACGCAACTTCAGAAATAGAATTTCAGTTGATATTCCCTTTCTCTCGCCCCCAAGACTCGAACCGGAAAATGTCTGTTTGTTCATCATCGCCATCCTCAGTTTTCAAACCACGCTGCTGCGGCTCTGGAGAGCCGCGTTCCTGCAAATCGCGGCGCATTCACTGTGGCGGAACGCGACTCTCCAGAGTCGCAGCAACTACCGAACAGTCAATTGGTTCAAAACGGGACAAATATCTGATTGCGAATAGATTTGATCGAGGATCCGAATTTATTGACTGAACAAACACATCTATACCAAACAACATGAAACTCTTTCTCGACACCGCCATCACAGACGAAATCAAGCACGGCCTCGAGCTGTGGAATATTGACGGCGTGACCACCAATCCCCGCCACGTAATGACATCCGGCAAGCCTTTCCGAACGGTCATTGCCGAGATAGCTGAACTCTTTGCGGGAACGGACAAACCGATCAGCGTCGAGGTGAACCCGCATCTAACTGATTGGAAGGCTATGGCGGAAGAAGGTCGCGAACTCGCGGCGTTGTCACCGAACTTTGTGATCAAAATCGGGGTGAGTGAACCTGGGTTTCGCGCCATCCGGGAACTGACCGGTGCCGGCGTTCGCGTCAACGCAACATTGATTCACTCCGTCGCACAAGCGTGGCACGCCGCTCGTTCTGGAGCCACTTATGTCAGTCCGTTTCTCGGATGGAAGGACCAGTTCGGCGAAGATTCCACCACCCTGATTCGCGATGTGCGGACGATGCTGGATAATTACGGTTACGCGTCCCAAATCATTGCTTCGGCCCTCCGCAATACGAATCAGGTCAGTGCCTCCGCCGTAGCCGGTGCACACTGCGCGACGGCTGCCTTCGCCGTTTATGCGGACAGCATGAAGAGTCCGTACACGGCACATGGTGAGGCGATTTTCCGCGATTCGTGGGATAAGACACCGACGGAATAGTCGGGTGCGGCAAGAGAGCGTGGGGAGAACGGAATGAATTTGTAGCCGCCGAGGTCAGGAGGCGGATTTCCAGGTCTCGGAAGCGAAAAATCCGCCTCGTTACCTCGGCGGCTACTAAGTTTGATCAATTTGTCCCGGGTTCGGCGACTCCGCACGCGCGAAGCAAGGTCTGCTGAACAAGTAAATCATTTTCCGGAGTAATTCCCAACGACCGCTTTTCCCGGATGCAAGCTGCCAGTTCCTTGAACTCGGGAGTGTATCGTTCGTACTTGGGGAATTTGATGATCTGCCTGCCCTTTTTGTAAGGCCCCGCATCGCGATCAACTTCAATTTCCAATACCGGCTGCTCAATCGGTTTAACCAGAGCCGTGCCGTTGCTCCCGTATAGATGGAGGTGTCGATGCCGCGCTCCGCCGGGATGCAGAATTGAACTTGTGACAATGGCCGTCGCCGTCGGGTAATCGAAGACCGCGACCGTGTTGTCCGTAATGCGATCGTTCTCTCCTCCCGAAGTCTTCAAATGTGTGGTCACATTTTCCGGACGCCCCAGCAGTCTTACGACCGGGTCAATGACGTGGCACCCCAGCTCAAACATCGTTCCGCCGCGCATGTTCCATTCCCCACGTTCTTCGCGGATCACCAATTTATTGATCTCGGCCCGCACCAGATAGACCGCGCCGAGATAACCCTTGGCTGCCGCTTCAAGCGCCGCGTTAATACCGGGATTGAAGCGCCACATGTAGCCCATCTGCATCAACTTCTTGTTCGCGACCGAAAGAATCTGCAGCTCCTGAAATTCCGCGAGTGTTTCCGCCGGCGGTTTCTCCAGGTGAACATGCTTTTCCGCGCTCAGCGCGATTTTCGCATGCCGGTAATGATCCTTCACTTCGGATTCGATCACGATGACCTCAGACTGTTCCAGCAATTCCTCCTGGGAAACCGCCTTGAGACCAAGCTCCTCGTATCGGCCGCGGACTTTCTCGTCCGGTTCATGGATTCCGACGACATTCCAATCCGTTGAAGCGAGCAACGCCTTTGCTTTCGCCAACCCGTGCGAATGGGTTCCGCCGAGGATACCAACTTTCAGGGGGACTACCGCTCCAATTTCCTCACCCACAACACGAATCGCCGGCATTGCTGCCAGAGCCAGGGCGCTTCCAATGAATTCGCGTCGTCGCATCGTGCCGTAAGTTATTGGACGTAAGTGTATTCACCCGCAACTTAATTTCCTTGGAGAATACATTTTTTGAGTGATTCAATCCCGTCATGAGTTTTCTGGACGAGTACTTCCATTCCGGCCGTGACGAAATCTTTCGTGTCCGAACCCGGGCGCCCGGACCAGAAGGGCAACTTCCTTTGACCGAGGATTTTCTAAAATCAAGCCCCAGCGGCGACGTGTTCGGTTGGACACAGAACGCCGGCATGGGTTGGAAAGCCGGTGAACTCGGGCGAAAGCAGATGCTGATCATCAGCACGCAAGGCGGCTTGCGGGCACCGGATGGAACGCCTGTCGCGCTCGGATATCACACCGGACACTGGGAAATTGGACTTCTGGTTCAAGCGGCTGCAGAGGAATTAAAACGACTTGGCACGATACCCTTTGCCGCCTATTGCTCCGATCCGTGCGATGGCCGCACGCAGGGCACCACGGGCATGTTTGATTCCCTGCCCTACCGAAATGATGCCGCACAGGTGTTTCGGCGACTGATTCGCTCTCTGCCAACACGTTCGGGTGTTCTGGGCATCGCCACCTGCGATAAAGGGCTCCCGGCCATGATGATGGCCCTCGCGGGCATCCGAGATCTTCCGTCGGTTCTTATTCCAGGCGGAGTTACCTTGCCACCGGAATCAGGCGAAGACACGGGCACCGTACAGACACTCGGTGCACGGTTCTCTCACGGCCTTATTTCGCTGCAGGAAGCCGCGGAAGCTGGCTGTCGGGCTTGCGGCACGGCTGGCGGTGGGTGTCAATTCCTCGGCACGGCCGCCACTTCACAGGTGGTCGGCGAAGCACTGGGTCTTTCTCTGCCGCATTCGGCCCTCGCCCCTTCCGGTGAACCGGTCTGGCACCAGTTGGCAATTGATTCCGCCCGGGCTTTGCTGCAACAGGAATCGCTCGGCATGGTCAGTCGGGACATAGTCACCAACGCGGCTATCCGCAATGCCATGGTCGTTCACGCCGCCTTCGGAGGCTCCACCAACCTGCTCCTCCACATCCCGGCCATCGCCCATGCGGCTGGATTGAAGCGGCCTACGGTTGAAGACTGGATTGATGTTAATCGCAAAGTACCTCGACTGGTCAGCGTGTTGCCCAATGGTCCTGTCCATCACCCCACTGTCCGCGTGTTCCTTGCGGGAGGCGTTCCAGAGGTCATGCTCCACTTGCGCGAACTCGGTCTGCTTGATCTCGATTGCCTGACCTCGACCGGAACAAGTCTTGGCGACAATTTAGAGGCCTGGCAGAAATCCGAAAGGCGCCGACGATTTCGAGAAGCATTGTCGGAACACGATTCCATCGACCCGGACGAAGTCATCCTGCCGCCGGTCAAAGCGAAAGCAGCCGGCCTGACCAGTACAGTAACGTTTCCCAGGGGGAACATTGCGCCGGAAGGCGCGGTGATCAAGAGCACGGCCATCGATCCGAGCGTAGTGGATTCGGACGGAATATATCGCAAGGAAGGGCCCGCAAAAGTCTTTGGCAGCGAACGAGCGGCGATTCAAGCCATCCGTGAAAATCACATTGAAGCGGGCGACGTGATGGTCGTGGCGGGAATCGGGCCATTGGGGACCGGGATGGAAGAAACCTACCAATTGACCAGCGCGCTCAAGCATTTGCCGTTTGGCAAACACGTCGCCTTGTTGACTGACGCTCGATTCTCCGGTGTCTCAACCGGAGCCTGTGTGGGACACATTGGACCGGAAGCTCTCGCCGGGGGGCCAATCGGGAAACTGCGCGACGGCGACACGATACGAATTGCGATCGATTGCAATGAACTTACCGGAAGCCTCGACTTCGTTGGCGAAGTGGACCGGCGATTCCTTCCTGACGAGGGAGCAAAGATCCTATCCGCGCGGGAAACTCGAGCCGAACTTGCGCCGCATCCTCAATTGCCCGATGACACCCGCCTGTGGGCTCTCCTGCAATCACTCAGCGGCGGCACATGGGGTGGATGCGTGTTCGACGTCGATGCCATCGCGAAGAAAATTGGAAATAAATGAGTTTTTTCAAATAACCACACCAATGAATTCGACTAATTGATTGACCAGTTCCCATGTTTGGCTAGGCTCACTCATCAATTAACCCCGAAAATTTAACCTATGACTAAAAAAGAATCAGTAATCGAATCGGCGTCGAATCGACGCGAGTTTCTCAAGACGACCGGTACAGCTGCGGCTGCGATTGGTTTTGTCAAAGTTCCCGTTTACGGACAAGACAAGGCGCCATCCGCGAACGTTCAAGGCGCCAACAATCGCATCGTTCTTGGCCACATTGGTGTCGGCGGTCAGGGCGGAGCGCATGTTCGCCATACGCAGACTCATCGCCAGGAAAACAATGTCGTCTCGGCTGCTATTTCCGATGTGTCCACCTTCCGCATCGATGAAAAAATGGGCTGGGTAAAGGACAAAGGCCAGAACCCGGACGTCAAGGGATACAAAGACTATCGCAAGCTGCTCGAGCGGAAGGACATTGACGCAATCTTCTGCGGCACGGTGGATCACTGGCACACCAATGTTTCCTGCGATGCCCTCGAAACCGGAAAGCACGTCTATTGTGAAAAACCGATGACCCGCTACCTGGGTGAAGCATTTCGTATTTACGACACCGTCAAAAAAACCGGCAAAGTGCTTCAGGTTGGTGCCCAGAAGACCTCGGAAACCAAGTGGCTGGAGGCAGCCCGTTTAATCAATGCCGGCGAAATCGGCAAGGTCGTGATGCTTCAAGGTTCTTATATGCGGAACAATCCCAAGGGCGAGTGGAATTACACCATTCAAAATTGGGCCACCGCCAAAGATATCGACTGGAAGACGTGGATTAATCCCGTGCACAATAAGATTCCGTTTAACGCCGATCATTACTTCCGCTGGCGCAAATACCAACCGTATTGTGGAGGTCTTCTCGGAGACTTGCTCCCGCATAAGTTGCATCCTTACCTGCTGGCCACCGGTAATCCGGAGTTCCCGAAACGTGTCGCAAGCGTCGGTTCCATTCCTTGTGAAACGGACAAGAACACGCCAAACACCTATCGTCGCGACGTGCCGGAAATTACGCAAATGATCGCTGAATTCCCGAGCGGCACCGTTGCCCACTTCACTAGTTCCACGGTCAATGAGGTAGGAACTCAGGAGATGATTCGCGGTCAGAAGGCGACTCTGACCATGGCCGGCAACAAGGTTCAATTGAACCCCGAACGCCCGTTCACGGATGAAATCGACCCTTACACCAGCAAAGAATCCACTGGCGGCCCGGTTCCAGACCATCACAAGAACTGGCTCAACGCCATCCGGACCGGCACGCAGCCAAGCTGCAATATCGATTTGGCCATCAAAGTCCAAACGCTGCTTTGCCTGGCGGAAATGTCGGAACGCATGAACATCATGTGTTTGTTCGACGAAAAGACCCGGAAAATCACCACCGGCGACGGTAAGGAAATCGAGGCCATTACCTATGGCACTTTGCCTTTGTCCTGAACCGTATCCAATATGAATTCGCAACGGGTTTCGCATGATGCGGAACCCGTTTTTTGTTGAGACCATGAATCAGACCGTCAATCTTGCCCGCAACGCCATGGCGACCCGTTTCGAGTTCATTCTCAACGGTGATGATGAACACCAACTGCGGGCGGCTGGCGAGGAAGCATTAGCGGAAATTGAAAGACTGGAAGGCGAGTTGGGTTTTTACCAACCCGGCAGCGAAATCTCTTCCTTAAACAAGCGAGCGGCAATGGAACCATTCCGAGTCAGTCCCTTGTTATTTGAACTTATTGAAACAGCGGCAAATTATCATCAACGCACCAATCGCGCCTTCGATATTACCGTTGCCCCTTTAATGAAACTCTGGGGACTGGACGGAGGAAGCGGACGTTTTCCAGAATCGGATGAAGTAAATGCCGCCATTGAAACCGTGGGCATGGATCTATTGCAACTTAACGCCGCGGATAGAACCGTTCATTTCGCGCGGCCTGGAATCATGCTGGACCTCGGGGCTATCGGCAAAGGATTTGCTCTCGATATTGCGGCGGACTGGCTGCGCGAGGCTGGGGTCGAAAGCGCGTTACTCCACGGTGGCACCAGCACCATCTACGCGATTGGAGCCCCCCCCGGTGCAGCGGCGTGGAAGGTTGGACTGGTGCGTCCTGAATCCGATGCCGTTGGAAAGCGATTGACGACCATCGAAGACTTCGCCCAACTCCTGCGAACCGTGGAATTACGGGACAACTCGCTTTCAACTTCTGCGGTTTGGGGAAAATCATTCATTCAGGATGGTAAAGTGTTCGGCCATGTCATCGATCCGCGTACGGGATGGCCGGTCCAAGGGGCGGTAATGTCGGCGGTCGTGTCGCGCACCGCCACCGAAACAGACGTTTTGTCAACCGCTCTCCTGACGCTGGGAGAACCTGGTCTTGAACTGCTCACAACGGAATTCGCCGATTTTTCCGGTCTTGTGGCAATTGCCGGAGAAAACCCGACTGATTACACTGTCCACTCAAGAGGATTTTGAGAACGTCTGTAACGTGGAGCATCTCACTGAGTTTCCGTTTAGAAACCGTTCCTTCTGAATCCATTGCCAATTGATCTGCAAATACAAAAACGGCGTCGTGCTTCCACGACGCTGTTGAAGATCATTGTGTTTTTCGTTCAAGCGAACGGCAAACTGGGCTTCACCCCGAGTTCATCCGTATCAATGAATCCCTG
>CALBIE010000103.1 GCA_937893495.1 uncultured Verrucomicrobiales bacterium
CGCCCCCCATCGCGGCAACCAGTAACCGGGGCGAATCAGCCGAAGATTGCGGTTGCGATACCAAAGCGATCGTCATTCCCAGAAAGATACTCGCAACCCCGACTACCCAGCAGGGCACGGCGGCGCCAAGCCCCCAATTAAGCGAGTTCATGCTCGCTGTCGTTTTCCGGAAAAGGGCGAACCCCCCGACCATTGTTGCGAGAAACCCGAACAGGAAATGCACCTCGTTGACCGGGTAACCCATGGCCCAGTCAAACGTGTTTCGCCAGGCCGCTCCAAAGAGAGAACCTTCGCTAATTCCTTCTGGTTGCACAAAGACGAGTCAAAAACGGTTGACCCCGGAAGTCAATGAGAACTCTTCTGCCACCAACGCCTGACCTATGCATGAGCAGGCGTTCTAACGCCTCAAAGCACGTCACTTCGACCGTCAATCGTTGGCCAATTTGATCGGGAATTCCTGACGAAACTTCGTCAGAGCCTTTTTGATCGACGAAAATGCCAGCTCTTCAAAATCGATTTCGTTCACGTTGATCGGGCAAATGCCCGCCACTTCATCCAGCGCCCGGGCATCGGCGAACGATTCGATCCGGGCCCAGAAGAACAGGTCCAGCACGAGATAGGTCGTTCCGTCGTAAACATAGTTGTTCGGAAAAGAGCCCAGGTATTGCACCCCGCCGATCTCAAGTCCCGTCTCCTCGCGAATCTCCCGGCGCAAACCCTCCTCACCCGTTTCTCCGGGATCCAGAAAGCCACCCGGCAATCCCAGTTTTCCCTTCGCGGGTTCCCTGGCCCGTTCCAACAACAGTATCCGTTCCTCGGCATCCACCAGCACGCCGGCGACCGCCGATACCGGATTCACAAACAAATGTTTTCCGCACTGTCGGCACGCAAACACCGACGCCGCTTCGCGCTCAATTTCCGGACTGCCGCAATGATAACAAACCTTGAATGCCGGCTCCCATTCCGTTGCCATGCCGTCAGCAAATCAATTCGATCCCCACATTGCAATGAATTCATCCGCCAATACGAAGACGGCATTCATCACCGGCGCAAATCGCGGTATCGGCCGGGAGATTGCCGGCCAACTCGCGGCACAAGGGTTTCACGTCCTGCTCGGAATCCGTAACGCCACGGCCGCTGCCGAGACTGTGGCTGCGTTGCGGGAGACTGGTGCGACGTCCGATTGGATTTCCATCGACTGCAATTCGCCTGAATCCATCCATTCGGCCGTGGCGACCGCGCAAATCCTCGTTCCTCGCCTCGACGTGCTCATCAACAACGCCGCCATCCTGACCGATCGCGGGCAACCGACGGAAACTCTGGACGTCGAGGCTCTTCGAGAAACCCTCGAAACCAATGTCGTCGCGCAACTCCGCGTCACCCAGGCATTCCTTCCGCTCCTGCGCAAATCGAAATCACCGCGAATCATCAATATGTCCAGCCGCTCCGGGCAATTCCAGCGGATGCAGGATGACGTTCAGGCGCCGGCTTATCAGATTTCCAAGACGGCATTGAACGCCCTCACCTGTCTCTTCTCGGCCGAACTGAAAGGCGAAGGGTTTGCTGTCAATTGCATGTCACCCGGCTGGTGCCGGACGGAGATGGGCGGAGCCGACGCAACGAGTTCCGCCGCCGAAGGCGCCGACACCGCCGTCTGGCTCGCGACCGAGGCACCGCAGTCGCTGACCGGAAAGTTCATTCACGATCGGGCGGAGATTCCGTGGTGAGTTTCGCGCGGCGGCTGCAGCGTTCCAAGAACAGCTAAAATGACAGCAGGATTTCTTCGTCCGCGCCATGGCCGTGAGACACGGTGAACGCGTGAGTTTTCAGATTGGCCCGCAAGCGTGCATTGCCTGCCGGGCTTTGCCAGACGAGGTGCAGCAGCTGCCTCGGACTCTCAACGATCTGCAGTTCACCTTCGAATGCCGGTGAGGTGTTGCGCAGGCGAATCAGTTTGAGCTGATTCAGAACGACCTGGCGCTGGAGTCCGCTTTCGATGTCGGCCAGGCTCAAATCGGTGCGATTGATTTCCTTGTGGCGGCCAGCAACCTCCTGATCGGCCGCCTCGTAGTCATTGGTGCCGGCGAACAGATCCAGATACCAGACCTGCGGCAGCCCGGGCATGAACATCTGAATCGCGCGGGCCAGGAGCAGCTTCTGCTCGTCCTCCCCGAGCGCGCTGAAATAGGTCGCATTGACCTGATAGTAGTCGACCTTTTTCCCTTCGGCGTCGTACAGGTTCTTGGTCCGCCCGCCGCGCGCGACGATCCGCTCCATGGCGGCCTCAATCAGTTCGTCGTCAAGCAGGCCCGGTCGGTAGGCACCATCGATTTGCTTGCCCTTGAGATCGAGCAGCGGAATGCCGTCGTGGCAGCCGAGCATGTTGATCGTCACCAGTCCCTTGGCTTGGATCTCGGAAATCCATCGCACCAACGCCCGGTTGTCACCCCGATCCAGGGCGTCGATCAACAGTCCCGGCAGAAAGAAATCGTAGGTGGGATAGCCTTCACGGGAAATTTCCTCGTGAATGCCCGTACCGTATTCGGCGTGAATTTCCGGGATCACGACTGCCCCGCGCTCCCGTGCCAAGCTGCACAGGCGGCGGAGATAGTCCCAAGTGCCCGGCCGGTTGAAGAAGTTGGTGCGCCCCGGTTCCTTGTGCAGATAGGCGAAGGCGTCCAGGCGCACGATATTCGCGCCGTAGCCGCCCAGCTTTTCCAAGGTCTTGTCGTAGAAATCCCAGACCATTTCCGAGCGCGCGTTCAGGTCCATCTGGCCCAGAAATTCACGCTTGCGGCAGAGGATTCTCCTCACCTCCGGCCCGTGTTCGGCAAACTCTTTCATGTCCACCGACTCCAGACAGTCCTTTTCCTTGACGAGGATTTTGACGCGGCGGGCAATGGCCTCCGCCTCTTCGGGTTTGATTCCCCTGATGCTTTCAAAGTCCGCGGCGGTAATCTCGGAAAACTCGACCTTCTGGTAGAACGTGTTCCAGTACGCCCGGGTGGAGCCGTCGGGGAATCGCAATTTCATGAGTGGGAGTCCGGGTTTTCTCATGAAGAGCTTTTCCAAATGCCTTTGGCCCGGCACGATGTGGCCGTCCTCCCCCGGCCGGCCGTGGTCTTTCCAGAACAAGTCCCAGTCGATAAAAAAATCGCGGTAGGGTGACGCGTCCCCGTTCTGCAACAGGTCGCGGAACTGGTGCGAGCGCACGGAAAGGTGATTGAGCACCAGGTCGAGCTTGATTCCCATCCCGAGCTCGCTGAGTTCCCGCAGGTCCCCGGGACTCACCAGATCTTCGTTCAAATCGTAGTCGATGACGGAAAACCCGCGATCCAGATCGGTATGGAACAGCGTGGGCAGAATGTAGAACAGCGAAAAGGCGTCCTTGAACTCGGGGCGTTTCAGGATCGCCACGGTCTCGGCCAATCCGTTTTGGCCGAGGCTGCGCGGATAGGCGTTGAGCATGACGCCACGAGGGAGAGCCGGCCGGTCGTTCGCCAGTTCAAGATCATCCATATGCGGTTCGTCGCCGGGGGTGGTGGTCATCGGATGTCCGGGGTCTCGCGCCCGAGCGCGTCTGATGGATGAAGTCGGGCTGTTTGCGGTTTTCATGATCAAGGAGTGTTTGGGAGTTTGCGGATTGGGGAGGAGTGAATTCATTCATTCTGACGTCGCTTGGCTGAATCCCCAAGAAAGTATCGCAGGCCGATCGGCATCAACACCGTCGTCGCAATGGCCATGATGACGATGGCGGAAAACAGATGCTGGATGAGGATCAGACTCCGATCTCGTCCAGGAACAGCGTGCCGCAGTCCACCTTCGCCACCCTCCCCTAGGTGTCCTTCTCCGCGCCCGTGAACGCGCCCCTTCACGTGTCCGAAAAGTTCGCTGGCCAGCAGATGAGCCGACAGCGACGGGCAACTGACCGTGACAAACGCCCGATCCTGGTGGCTGCTGTTCTGATGAAGGAACCGGGCGAAGACAGATTTGCCGGTGCCATTCATTTAGTGCCAATCTCCAACCACGGTCGCCCTTCGACGACCTTCTTCAAGCGTCGTCCCATTTCATGCGCGAGCGCACTCATCTCGCGGGCCTCGGTCTCCGCGAGACTGCGTTTGCAGTTGAAATCCCACAGCGCCAGCCAGTGATCGAAAAACTCCGGTTGAATGCCCAGCTTCAAATGGGCGCCCGCGAATCCTCCGCGATACTTTGATTCACCCCCAGTCTGCAACGCCCAGAATTCCGTGATCTTCGCCAGGTGCGTTTCCCAGTCCTTGATGTGCGAATTGAAGATGGGGCCAAGGACGTTGTGCTGGCGAACGTCGATGTAGAACGGCCGGATGAGTTTCAGGATGCCCGCATGGCCGCCAAGCCGTTGATACAGCGTTGCGCTCATTTCAGTTCCGCGCCCGGTTCGATTGTCCACGCGCTGGAATGCTGGAAAAACCCAAGCCGCGGGTAGTAATCAACGGCAGCCGGTGCAGACAACAGAATGACCGTCGCGCGGCCGCTCTCCTCCCTCGTCCGACGAATCAGTTCGCGACCAATGCCCTTGCATTGATGCGATTTCCGGACGGCGATGTCCGACAGATAAGTGCAGAATGCAAAGTCGCTCACACTTCGCGCAATGCCCACCAGCAAATCATCATCCCAAGCGGTTACCACCAGGTTTGCGTTTTTCAGCATGGCCGCCATCCGCTCCGCGTCGTCAACTGGACGGCGCTCTCCCAGCGTGCTCGCGCGATACAATTCAATCACCGATTCGAGATTGGGATCATTACCCAGGCGGTATTCAAGAGTGTCCGACATGTTCACTATGCTGGTTGTGGACGCAGAGCGCCGCCGCTGGTCGTCGCATTTGGAGTGCGGTGGCTTGACACCGCTTTGGATACCTTTGGTCGGGCCAGCGGGCCGATTTCGAAACGAATGCGCGAAGGACGGGCGACATGCGCGGTGCGAGTCCAGTCGATCCAAAGCACCGTCGAGCCGGCGCACTCCATACCCGCGTTCAGCCAAACCGGGGTTTGCCGCTGCATCGGAGCCGGTGTTGGCGTGCGAATCATATCTGCTACTTCCCGCAATCTGGCCTAGCTGCCAAACAACTCCGCCACCTTCGCCAGCGCCTCATTCAGCTTGCCGGCGTCCTTCCCGCCGCCGCGCGCGTTGTCCGGTCGACCGCCGCCTTTGCCTCCGACAATCGGGGCGATGGTTTGAATGATCTTGCCGGCCTGAACCTGGTTTGTCAGGGCCGGTGAAACGGTCGCAACCAGTGCGACCGCGCCGGCGCTCACGCCGCCCAACACGACAACACCTTCGAAATCACCCTTCAACGCGTCGGCCACGGTTTGCAATGTGTTTCCATCCGCGTCGCCGAGATTCTCGCAGATCAATTTCACCCCGTTCACGTCTGCGGCTTTCGCGATCAGGCTCTTCGCATTGGCGGCGGCCTGCGCCTGTTGGAGTGATTTGAGTTGTTTCTCGAGTGCCTTTTGTTGGCCGAGCAGGGCTTCCACTTTTTTCTCAATTTCACCGAGCGGTGAGTTGAGCTTTCCGGCAATGGACTTGATGAGCTCGAGATCGGAATTCGCCTTGGCGAGCGATTCCAGACCGGCTATCGCCTCCACGCGTCGAACTCCCGCAGCAATGGCCGATTCAGCCGTGATCCGGAACAAGCCTATCTCGCCCGTGCCGCGTGTGTGCGTGCCACCGCAGAGTTCCATCGAGTAACCATCCAGCGCGCCCGCCCTGCCGCCAATCTGTACCACACGAACGACGTCGCCATATTTGTCACCGAAGAACTGCATGATGCCCTTGTTCTCGCGCACCTCGGCATAGGGAACTTCCGTCCAACTGACCCCCGCATTCTCAAGGATTCGCTCATTCACCAGCTTTTCCACATCGACAACCTGCTGCGGCGTCAACGGCGCGCAGTTGAAATCGAAGGTGAGTTTCTCCGGCCCGACATACGAACCTTTCTGGCTCGCCTCGCGACTGACCACCTCGTGCAACGCCCAATGAAAGAGGTGGGTCACCGTATGATGCCGCTGAATTGCGTCGCGCCGGGACTTGTCCACAGCGAGTTGGACATTTTGGCCGACTGCCGGCGATTCCTCTCCGTCGATAAAGTGTAGAAATGTGTTTCCCGCCTTCGTCGTGTCGCTGATGTTCCAAATCTGCCCGCCGGAACTCAACTCACCCCTGTCACCGACCTGGCCGCCCATCTCGGCGTAGCAGGCCGATGTGTCGAGAATCACCGCCGTCTTGTCCTTAACCTGAACGACCTCGACGACCTTTGCGGCCGTCTCCAGTTCATCAAAGCCCACGAAGTGGGTGGGTTCGTTTGATTCGATCTGCGACAGCTCGACGACCTGTTTTTTCTGAGCTTTGCGGGCACGCTCGCGTTGCTCTTCCATGAGCTTTTCAAACCCCGCGGAATCGACGGTCAACCCACGCTCGCGAGCCATGAGCTCGGTCAGGTCGAGCGGGAAACCGAAGGTGTCGTACAACTTGAACGCGAACGGACCGTCGATGCAAAGGGGAGCACAGGCCGCCGGCCTGTCGTTTTCGGCGGCCCGCCGAAAACTTTCTTCGCGCGACCGGTCGTTTTCATGATCCGGCGTCCACAACCACCGATATGGCTCCGTCTCCCCAACCACACCGGCATCCCACGGGTTCCGACAGACGTACAAGAACTTCTCCTCCAGATCGGAATCCGAGCGCATGTATCGGTCGAACGATTCCTGCTGCCAGACCGTCCCCGATTCATCGGCCGACTTGTTAATCTCATGCGCCGTGAACGACTTGACCGTGTGCAAAATCTTCGACAGCGAATAGAAATTTGGTTTCCCGTCCTTGTCTTCGGCTTCAATGCCCGGCTGGATGATCATATGGACGTGATCCGGCATCACGCAGGCGGCGGACAAGCGATATCGCTTCTCGCGCCAGTGCAGGATGCAATCGAGGACGATGTCCCGTTCCTTTGGGGACAACTGACGGTCATCGGTCGTGGAAAACGCTATGTGGTAGATCGCCCAAGGCTTTTCAAAGTGGGGGAGGCTCCTTTTGTGATAGACTGCTCCGGGGGCTTTCATCGCCTCACCCGATCCGGCCGACGGGCCGTCGGCCGGGACAGGCGGGCCGCCTGTGCTCCCCTTTCCCTGCAATCTCGCCACCTCGTCTTCAAATAACCCAATCCCTCGATCCAGCGTCTTGTTGAACGCTTCTTCCTCAATCCGGATCACCTGTTCGACGTGTTTCTGCCTGGAAACGATCTCCGGAAATATCGGGCCGAAATTCTCCGCGAGTACATCGACGAGTCTGAAGAAAAACGGTTCATGGAAACCAAGCGTCCGCCCGTATTTCACCGCGCGCCGCAGAATGCGCCGAAGGACATAGTTACGGTCGTTGTTGCCCGGTTGAATCCCGTCCGCAATCGAGAAACTCAACGTGCGGATGTGATCGGCAATCACCCGGAAAGCCACGTCAATTTTCTCCTGCTCAGTTTCTCCGGTGGAACCGGCGCGCGGCAGGGTCGAGGTGTATCGTTTGCCGCTCAGCTTTTCGATTTCGTCAAAGATGGGGCGGAAGATATCGGTCTCGTAATTGGAAATGGTCGTGCCGAAATCCGTGAACCCCTTCGTACACTGCATGAGGCTCGCCACGCGTTCGAATCCCATTCCGGTATCCACGTGCTTTGCGGGAAGGGGTGAGAACGTGCCGTCTGGATTGGCGTTGAATTGAATGAAGACGAGGTTCCAGATCTCGATGCATTCAGAGCTGTCCGCATTGACCAGGCGTCCTTTCGTGTCGCCGTTCTGCGTCAGGTCCACATGCAATTCGGAGCACGGTCCGCAGGGGCCCGTGTCGCCCATCATCCAGAAATTGTCCTTCTTGTTGCCATAGACAATATGTTGCCCCGGATCGAGTCCTTCCTTTTCGAAGATGGCCTTCCAATAGTCGTAGGCCTCCTGATCGAAATCCGCTGGATCCCCTTCGCCGGGTTTGTAAACCGTCGCATAGACCCGTTCCTTCGGAAACTTCCAAACGCCGGTGGTCAGTTCCCACGCCCATTCGATGGCTTCCTTCTTGAAGTAATCGCCGAAGGACCAGTTGCCGAGCATCTCGAAGAACGTGTGGTGATAGGTATCCAGCCCGACGTCTTCGAGATCGTTGTGCTTGCCGCCGGCACGGATGCATTTCTGCGTGTCGGCCGCGCGGCCGGGTGTGTAGGGACACTTTTGTTCCTCCAAAAAGATTGGCACAAACTGGTTCATGCCGGCGTTGGTAAACAGGAGATTGGGCGCGTCCGGCATGAGGCTGGACGACGGCACGATGGTGTGTTCCTTCGACTTGAAGAAATCGAGAAAGGACTGGCGTATTTCGGCGCTGGTCATCTTGTCAATAATCGTTGTTCGGTCCGCATTTGGCAGTCGTTAATCCACTGAATACCGTTCGCAGCAGTAAACGGGCGGTGACTCTAGAACGGGCAGTCGAAACAAGGCGAGCGGAAGTTTAGGCCCGGCCCTTTAATCAACATCCTTAATCCGGCAAACGAACCTAAAACGTATGACCGTCAGCAGCGAGCGAACAGGTGGGACCAAGTGCGACTGTTCCTCCAGCGGAAAAAGTCCCGTTCCCAGGGCAGATCGGGAGAGCGCCCCCTTTCAAGTATGAAATCAGAGTCGTGTCAGTCAGGCTGTAGGTATCCGTCGGCCCCTTCCTGTTTTCGAGCGCCCATTGCTGGACGGCCCCATCGATGGTCTTGAGATTTGCAATACACGCATTCTTTTGACTCGTCATCCTGGCTTTAACGAAATTCGGAATAGCAATCGCTGCCAGCAAGCCGATGATAGCGACCACAATCATGATTTCCACAAGAGTAAATCCGGCACGCCGCGCAGTATTGGTTTTCATATGGGCAACGACGGATCGAACTACCGGCAGAAAACAATGAATCCATACCGTTCGATTGGAGTGTCTTTAAAGAGTATGTCCCAATGAATTAAGTGTGCAAGTCGTGAGAACCGACACGGTCGCTCCTGGTGTATAGGTTCCGCCACCCGGGCAAAGAGGAAAGACGCTGCCCTTCATATATGAGCGGATGAGGGTATCGCTCAAGCTATAAGTGTCCGTCGGTGCCTTATTGTTCACGAGAACCCACTGCTGAACGGCACCGTCAATCTGCCGGAGATTGGCAACGCACGAGTTCTTCTGAGCCGTGGCTCGGTTTTTAAGGAAATTAGGAATCGCTATCGCCGAAATAAAACCAATGATCCCGACAACAATCAGTATCTCTGTGAGCGTGAATCCGGCAGTCCTAGCAGTATTGGTTTTCATAAGGGCAACAACGAACCGAACTCCCGGCAGAAAACAATGAATCCATACCGTTCGATTGGCCGTGAAGTCAATCTTGCCCACCACAACGGAAAAGGCAAGCGAAACTTCGATTCGCAGTCCAGATTGACACTGGTTCCACGACGACGTAATGGAAAGGTAATGGTCAGGATGGGACACTGAATGAAGAATGGCATATTTCCGCTGATTAGAATCGCCGCGCTCGCGGCCGGGGTGTTCCTTTTTTCATCGATGCGGCATCCAGGCCCGACGGACTCCCAGTCCCGCCAACCCACCCCGACTCCCGTGGCTCCGATTTCTCCGGTGCTTTCACCCACGCCGACGGCACCAACACCGACGCCTGAGCCAGGGGCAGATTCCGAAGCCAAATCCATCAGCGAAACAGGGGTTGCCTCAAACAATCCGACTCCGACTCCATCCGCAATTGCTTCCAACCCACGATTGAGCACCAACAAACCACCGACAAAACCCGTATCCAAAACAACCCCTCAACCCCGGCAACGAAAGCCGAAACCACCCATTCAAGATCCCTTGGCCCGTGAGGCGCTTATGTTCGTCGGCGCTGACCCACTCGCCGAGGCATACTGGTACATTGCCATCAACGATCCCGCCCTCCCGCCGACCGAACGACAGGACTTGATCGAGGATTTGAACGAGGACGGGTTCCCGGATCCGAAGCATCCGACCATGGAAGATCTGCCGCTGATCATCAACCACATCGCGCTCATCGAGCGCACCGTGCCGGCCGCGATGGACGAAGTGAATCTGGAAGCATTTCTCGAGGCATACAAAGATCTGCTCAACCTGGCCGATGTGGCGTTGGGAGGCGGAAAGCTGGTGCGATAAAACGTGAAGTTCGAAATGGCAGGGGGAGCGCGCCCGCCTCGGGCGCTGTTTTCCGCGCCATCGCGGAAAACCCGGTCGCACTGAAATAATTCGAGCGTTCGTGTCTGTCGCGCACGCAAGATGCTGGCCGCGAGGCGCGACCAGCCACACCCGAGGCGGGTGTGCTACCCTGCTTGGAAATTCTTGTAGAACGCCGAGCGGCGAGACGCCGCCCGAACTCGCAGGCGGGACGCCCGCGCTACGGGGTGCCTTGCAGATGACGTTGGAAGAATTGAAGCCGGCGTCTCTTGCCGTAGGTTGATTCGGCCGAACCGTGCCCGGAACTCGGGAGCAGGATGAAATCGAATTCCTTGTTCGCCTTGACCAGGGCATCGACGACTTGAAACGTGCTGGCCGGGTCCACGTTGCGATCCTCTCCGCCAAGGAACAACAGCAGATTGCCCTGCAATCGATGCGCCTGCGCGACGTTGGAACTCGCCTCGTATTCCTTCCCGACCGGCCAACCCATCCATGCCTCATTCCACCAGATTTTGTCGATGCGATTGTCGTGGCAACCGCAGTCAGCGATGGCAACGGAATAGAAATCATGATGCCCAATCAATGCCCGCATCGCGTTTTGCCCACCGGCTGAACCCCCATAGATACCCACCCGGGTCAAATCCATGTAGGGTCGTTCTTTCGCCGCAGCTTTGATCCATGCGATGCGATCCGGAAACCCGGCATCGCCGATGTTCTTCCAACAGACGTCGTGAAACTTCTTCCCGCGCCAATTCGTTCCCATGCCGTCCATCTGCACGACGATGAATCCGCTCGCCAGCAAGTCCTCCCGGTGACTGTAGTCGGAGCGAAACGCCTTGGGCGTAAAAAATCCATGCGGTCCGGCGTAGATGTTTTCAATGACCGGATACTTCTTCCCGGGATCGAACTTGCGCGGCAATTGAATGATGCCGTAAATATCGGTTTTGCCATCGCGCCCTTTGGCGACGAATCGTTCGGGCATCCGGAATCCGGCCTTGCGCCACTCACCCACGTCCGCCTCATCGAGTTTGCACACGAGCGTCCCGTCCGAGGTTCGGCGCAGTTCATGCACGGGCGGTTGATCGACCCGCGACCAGGTGTCCACGAAGTGTTTTCGGTCCGTTGAAAGTTTCCACGCATGGTTTCCGTCGGCCTCAGTTAAGATTTTGAATCCACTGCCATCAAAACTCACGCGACACAAATGTTCATGGTATGGGTCTTGTCCCGGATGAACGCCCATCGCCGAGAACATGATCTCCCGCTTTGTCGAGTCGATTCCCTCCACCCTGCGAACCATCCACGTGCCTTTGGTGATCTGATGTTTCACCGTTCCTTTCTTCGCTTCGTAGAGATAAAGGTG
>CALBIE010000104.1 GCA_937893495.1 uncultured Verrucomicrobiales bacterium
GGAGCCGCCGAGCCCTTCCAATGAGTCATTTTCATCGACCGGGTCACCGAGCAGAATGATCATATCGTCGGCATCCTTGAACCACTGGGTCGTAATGTGCTCGGGCTTTTCAATCAGGCCGACCATCGCGACCGTTGGTGTTGGGTCAATGGCGCCGCTCGGATTCTGGTTGTACAGGCTGACATTGCCTCCGGTGATCGGGGCGTTAAATGCCCGGCAACCTTCCGCCAGTCCCCGCACCGATTCACGCAGTTGCCAGAACAGCTCGGGATTGTGCGGATTGCCAAAATTCAGATTGTCCGTTGTGCCCAGCGGTACGGCGCCCGAGCAGGCGAGATTGCGGGCTGCTTCCGCCACGGTCGCTTTTCCGCCTTCGTACGGATTCAGATAAACATGGGTGCCGTTGCAATCGACTGAGAGCGCCAGCAGTTTCTCGGGGAATTCGATCGGTGCCCTGGTCGAAGCGACATTGGTGGATACGGGTATTGAATCCGCCTTTACGCGAATCACCGCCGCGTCGCTTCCCGGAACCACCGCCGAGCCGTTGCGCACCATATAGTCGTATTGCTGATAAACCCAGTTCTTGGAGGCAATTGATGGCCAGGCCAGCAGCTTCGGTAGAATGGCTGTCGGATCCTCGATATCGTCGATGGCGTCCAGGTTGAATGTGCAGACTTTCTCCAGATAGGCCGGCTCTTTCGCTTCGCGTTCGTAAATCGGTGCGTCGTCCGCCAACTTTGCCGCCGGCAGATCCGCGACGATTTGGCCCTTGTGCCGGACGACCATCCGTCCCGTATTGGTGACCACGCCGACTTCCGCCCAGGGCAAATCCCATTTGTCGAAGATGCGTTTGACTTCTTCCTCGCGTCCTTTCTCGACGATGATCAACATGCGCTCCTGCGACTCGCTGAGCATGATCTCGTAACTCGACATGTTCGGTCCGCGTTGGGGAACCTTGTCCAAATCCATTTCGATGCCAGTTCCCGCGCGCGCTGCGGTTTCGCAGGAAGAACACGTCAATCCGGCCGCGCCCATGTCTTGAATCCCGGCGACGGCTCCCGTCGCGAGCAATTCCAGGCAGGCTTCGCACACGAGCTTTTCCATGAACGGATCACCCACCTGCACCGCGCCACGTTGCTGATCCGCGGATTCCTCGGTCAAATCCTGCGAGGCAAAGGCAGCGCCGGCCAGTCCATCGCGTCCCGTGGCGGGTCCGACGTAAAACACCGGATTGCCGATACCCTTGGCCGCGCCTCGCGCAATCTGTTCATGCCGCAGAACGCCGAGGCAGAACGCATTCACCAGTGGATTGCCTTCGTAGGACTTGTCGAAATAAACCTCGCCACCAATGGTCGGAATTCCGAAGCAATTGCCGTAGTGGGCGATTCCCCCGACCACGCCACGAAACAGGCGGCGCACCTCCGGGTTCGTGATTTCACCAAAGCGCAACGAGTTGAGCGCCGCAATCGGCCGGGCGCCCATCGTAAAAATGTCGCGAATGATTCCCCCGACGCCGGTGGCCGCGCCCTGGAAAGGCTCGACCGCGCTCGGATGGTTGTGCGACTCAATCTTGAACGCCACCGCCAGTCCGTCGCCGATGTCGATGATCCCGGCGTTTTCCTCGCCCGCGCCGACGAGCACCTTCGGTGATTTCGTCGGAAACCCCTTCAGCACCGGACGGGTGTTCTTGTAGGAGCAATGCTCGCTCCACATCACGGAAAAGATTCCGAGCTCCGTGAAGTTCGGTTCGCGTCCGATTATCTCCTTGATCTTCTCGTATTCCTCGGGCGTGAGGTTGTGCTGTTTGACCAGTTCGGGGGTGATTTTCGGTTCTTCCATTTGCCTAAATCTTTTGAATGCCTACGATGCGAACCTCTTTGATCGGGTGATCCGTCCAACAGGAAATTCGCCAGCGTCCGAGATTCACTTTTTGGATTGTTCGTCCGCTTGGATCGAGGAAAGTTGTATCGCCTTCCAGATTGGGATTATCCGCCAACATGCGAAATGCCTCGATAAACACGCGTCGCTGTCGTGCTGGCAGGTGAAGGAGAGTTTCGGCAACGGAGGCATCAAGGGAATAGTGGTAGTCCATCGCGCTCTAACGCCCGCGCGCTTCCAGTTCGCCATGCCGGGTTTCAAATTCCTCTTGAGAGAGTTTTCGGCCCTGGTCCATCGCTTTCATTCTGGCGGCCACCTGGGTGCGAAACGATTCCTCTGAATCCTGCTCTAAATCAGAAAGCATGGCCGCGAGTTCGAGGCGCTCGTCGGCCGTCAAATCCGGAATCTGTTCTTTGATTTCAGTCAGGCTCATTTCAGCGAATCTACAATAAGTTGTATGAAGTGCAATCGGTTATGCGGCCTCGACAGCCGCAGTCTTTTCAAACGATTGAATCATGCTCTGGAAAATCAGATTGCCGTCCGCGCTGCCGAGCAGGGCTTCGCACGCGCGTTCCGGGTGCGGCATCAGGCCGGCGACGTTGCGGGCTTCGTTGCAGATGCCGGCAATGTTGTGAATTGAACCGTTGGGGTTGGAAGATTCCGTCAACTCACCGTTGGCGTCGCAGTATTGCCAGAGGATCTGCCGGTTCTCCTGAAGGTGTTTCAACGTCACTTCATCCGCGAAGTAGCACCCCTCACCATGGGCGATCGGAATCCGCATCAATTTTTCGCGCGGTATCGCTTCAGTGAACGGCGTATCGAAATTCGCCGTCTTGAGGAACTCGTGTTCGCAGCGAAACTGCAACGCCTTGTTGCGCACCAATGCGCCGGGCAGCAGGCCCGCTTCGCACAGCACCTGGAATCCATTGCAGATGCCGATGAGCAATCCGCCGTCAGCGGCAAATTTCTGGACGGCCTGCATGATCGGGCTGAAGCGGGCGACGGCGCCACAGCGCAGGTAATCGCCGTAGCTGAATCCGCCCGGGACGATGACGGCGTCCGCCTCGCCCAGCGATGTTTCCTTGTGCCACAGCAGGGAGGCCGGATGGCCCAGCACCTGGATGGCGTGAATGGCATCCTGATCGCAATTGGACGCGGGAAATTGGAGGACGGCAAAGTGCATGGTTTGATGGGCGAAAGGGTGCCGCGTCGATTATTCGATTTCCAGTTGATACTCTTCAATGACCGGATTACTGAGGAATTTGTGGCAGGCCTCGTCGATTTTCTTACGGGCCGCCTCCTGGTCACCGTCTTCAAGGTCGATTTCGATATACTTGCCCACGTGGACCCCCTGGATGCCCGTATGCCCCATGTGCTCCAGCGCGTTCTGAACGGTCTTGCCCTGCGGGTCAAAAACCGCCTTTTTCGGTGTGATGATAATCTTTGCCTTCATGAAAAAACTGTGACGCCCATCGCAAGGGCAGGGAATTGTTGGGGATTGGCCACAGTCAATGCCAGCGTTTTTTATTCACGGCCTGCGGCAAGACCCAATCTATTCCGAAATTGGGGAGCACACCCGCCTCGGGTGTGGCTGGCCGCGCCTCGCGGTCAGCGTCTTGGGTGCGCGACTGGCACGAACGCTCGGATCATTTCGGTGCGACAGGGTTTTCCGCGAGGGCGCGGAAAACAGCGCCCGAGGCTGGCGCGATCCCAATTCCGTTTTGGATACCGGCTCTAAACCGGAACGACGCAATCGGAGTGGCCGGAGCGCGGAATTAATTCCGCAGAGGCGTCCATTTTCCACCGACGTTCACGCGCTTTCCCATGTCATCGGGACCGAACACCATTTCGTGTTTCAGAGCCACCCATCAAAACCTGCTGGAGCCGATCGGCAAATCCACGTTTCTGCGGACTGAAGTCCGCGCCCCGACTGCATGGTTCCGGCTAAAGCAACTGACTGAGCAGCGTCCGGGCTGGAACCACAATCGGGCGGCTGTGCTTGAAGCAGCTCACTGGTTCAAACGGAAGACTAACGACCGCTTGAAACGCATGAGGCGCCTTGGTTTCAGCCTGAAAATGGTGCAGCGCTGAGGACAGACTCGTCTCGCTTGTTTTCACTTCCACCAGACACCACGGTTTGCGGTCCCGGACAATCAGGAAATCCACCTCTCGCTTCTGCCGGTCTCGCAGGTAACGGAGCTCATAGTCCCCGAATCCGAGGTCGGTCCAACCCTCCACTGACTTGAGCAGGTGACAACCAACCAGCGTTTCGGATCGAGCTCCATCGTCTTTCAGTCCGCTCCAGTCGCGAAGAAACCACTTCGGCTCCTTCCGCAGGGCCTTGGTGACATTTTTGAACCAGGGTCGCACCAGAAATCCATAGTGCAGCCGCGCGAGCAGATCGACCCATCGCTTGGCCGTATCCACCGCGATTCCGATTTCGCCGGCCAGATTGGAATAGATGAGTTGCTGTCCGCTTCGTTCCGCCAGGATTTGCATCAGTGTTTCCATGGCACCGAGATCCTCTACCCGTGCGACATCCCGCAAATCTTCCCGGGAAAGCTGCTGCTGGCGCAGGGAATGCCAGCGCCGGGTAAACCTCGCCTCCCGGCGGAGATACGGTTCCGGAAAACCGCCATGCTCCCAAAGTGCATCCCAGTCTTTGCCGGTGATTTCCGCTGGGGGTGCGATTGGTTTTCGAGGAAGCGTTGTCCGAATCGCCTCGCCCACGCTCCAGGGATGCATCCGGTAGAGCAGGTAACGTCCCATCAGGCTGTCACCTCCGCGACGAAACACATCGAGACGGGAACTGCCGGTCACGATGATCCGGCATTGATCACCATACGTGTCAAAGAAACCCTTGAGCAGCGTCTTCCATTTTGAATGCTTGTGCAGTTCGTCCAGCGACACGATTGGTGACTTCGCGCGCAGACGGTTCAGTTCCAGCCTCCCGGCCAGTTCCCGCGGACCCTTGAGCAACAGGCGACGGTCATCGGCATTGTCCCAATTGAGGTAACTCTTGCTGGCGGCCCGACAAATCGTGGTTTTCCCGACCTGCCGCGGACCACTCACGAAGGCCATCTGGCGGAACTGCTTCAGATGTTCAGTGAGCATTGCCGAGTAGAGGCGCGGCTGGTCAGTCATGTGGATAATTTTCGACAACATCGTAAAATTGTCCAGACCATTTTACGACGCAGTCGAAAATTGTTCTGATTCAGTTGCCGTCTAATTCTAATGCGCTTTCAAGTTGAGACTAATCGAGAATGAGATAGGCGAACAGAAGCGACCACAACCATGTCGTTAATCTCATCCTGACAGCGACTTAGAATTAGGGTTCGATATACACATGAAGGTAACCTCCGCCGCGATAGATTCCTGCAATTGTTTGCGGTAGATTGGGATCCCCGCGAACATGACTAACATTGGCTGGGCTGTTTGGATTCCGTCTATGCAACCTCTCGGTAACCCGCTCAATCTGGCGCTCTGCAACCTGGATGGGGAGTCCTTGGTCTTGGAGGCGAAAATCCTCGTCCAGCAGGACTGTGAATCGTGCGTTGCGCAACCGTTGGCTCATGGCGGTCTCTATGGTCGCATCGGCCGCCCAGTCCGTTACTGCCATCCATACATGATGGACGCGGTCTGTGTGAGATTCGGCCTCTTGATCGGGATTGAAAAGCACGCAGTCGATTCTAAAGTCCTCTCGGAATTGGTTCCTCAAGACATGATTTGCCTGTGTTGAATGAACGCTCAGAAGCAAGTCTGCATAGATTGGCTGTGCCCTTGCCCAGCGGACGTACGCGCGTCGCCCATAGGGTGTGGTTGCATCAAAGACACGCCAGTCGCTCGCATCGTAATCTGTAACAAGACCAATGCGGCCGTACAAAGCTGAGGAAAGGGGGAATGCCAGTGGTGTCACGTATGTTGCAGTCCCCCACGTAAGGGCAGGCGTTTCGGAGATTTTAAGCTGTCCTGGAACCTCGTAGGTCGAAGCCCACCGGCTCTGAACAAACTTGATGGCATAACTGCCGTGAGCAGCCACGAATCTCGCTAGTTGAGAGTCGTCGAAGCTAAAAATCTCGGCCTCGACGCTTCTAGCGATGCTTGTTCCGATCATATCATAAGTCCTTTCTTTGTCATTCCGCTCGCAGGTGACTTCGCGCCGAACAAGTTGGATAGTTTCTCGTTTTGCCCAAACCCGCCGCCAACACGACGGAAATCGCGCGGTCGCGATGAAGTGGTTCCCCGGAAATCATGGTGATCTTTTTACGCCGGATTCAGAGGTCGGGCA
>CALBIE010000105.1 GCA_937893495.1 uncultured Verrucomicrobiales bacterium
TCATTGTCGATAACACCGTCAGCAAGGATGGCGGACTCGCTCTGCCGTATGGCAGTCTGGTCTTCAAGTCCACGTTCCGCAACGCCGACGTGGCCAAGGGTGCAATGGAAGTGCAGGATATCGACAAGTTCAAAAGTATTACGCTTGAATCCGCCGTGCAGGAGCTTGACACGACGCCACCGCCGGAAGTGAAGGATTTGATCGCGACCCGGGTAAACACGGGAAACCTCATCCGCTGGGCGCCGGTCTCGGACAGAGAATCTGGCATCAATCAGTACATTATTTACGCGAAGGGCGAAGAGATCAGCCGCACGCCATTGACGTCCAAAGTAAAGGATGTTGGCCACAATCCGCTCGCGCCACCGGTGCTGGTGTCGCATTTCATTGATCCCGATGTCAGAAACAGCGGCTATACCATCAAGGCTATCAACGGTGCGAACCTGCTTTCCGGCGGGACCCAGGCACCGCTGTTTGGCTGGGGCCCGCTTCAAGCCACGTTCAAGGAGAAAGACGGCGGCGAAATCCAGGTCGAGAATATCGAGTACCAAAGGTCACTACAGTTGAGCATCTCCAGTTCTTCCGGACGCAAGTATTCCCCTCATCAACTGGAGGACAATGGCCTGCCGAGCAAGGTTGAGTTGCTGCCCGGGCCGCGACTGGAAAAATCCCAGCCGTTTTCAACGAATTCGACATCAAGAGCGACCAGCAATTGACGAACGGCCTCCGCTGTTCTATCTACTGCGTACCGTAACAATCTGAAACCAAGGAAACCAATGCCCCCGAAATCTTCTACCAAGACAACCGAAACACCAAAATCCGCCGAAGGTGCCGCCCGCAACCTCGAAGCCGCCATCAGCGCCATTACCAAAAACTTTGGCGAAGGCGCCATCATGCGCCTCGGCGACGCCGTGGCCACCAGGAAGATTGACGTTATTCCCACTGGCGCGCTCTCGGTTGATCTGGCGTTGGGCGTTGGCGGACTACCTCGCGGACGCGTCGTCGAGATCTATGGGCCTGAATCATCCGGCAAGACAACTCTCATGCTACATGTGGTCGCAAATGCCCAGAAGGCCGGCGGAACAGCGGCGTTTATTGACGCCGAGCATGCGCTGGATCCAGCTTACGCCAAGAAACTCGGCGTGGATCTGGAGAACCTGCTCGTGTCGCAACCGGACAGTGGCGAGGAAGCGTTGACAATCTGCGAGACCCTGGCCCGCTCCGGCGCATTGGACGTCATCGTGGTGGATTCCGTGGCGGCACTGGTGCCCCGGGCCGAACTGGAAGGCGAAATGGGAATGGCAACAATGGGAATGCAGGCGCGCCTGATGAGTCAGGCTCTGCGCAAACTCACCTCCATTCTCGGCAAGAGCAGAACGCTGTGTGTCTTCATCAACCAGATGCGCGAGAAGGTCGGTGTCATGTTCGGCAGTCCCGAAACGACGCCGGGCGGCAAGGCACTGAAATTCTACTCGAGCGTTCGCATCGACATTCGCCGCAAGGAATCTCTGAAAGACGCCACGGGTGCCGTGTATGGAAATCATTGCAAAGTAAAGATAGTGAAAAACAAGGTGGCACCGCCCTTCGCCGAGGCGGAATTTGATATTTTCTACAATCAGGGCATCAACAAGGAAGGCTCGATACTTGATGCCGGGTTGAGTCACGAGGTCGTGACCAAACGCGGCGCGTGGCTGCAATTCGAAGGCGAACTGGTTGGCCAGGGCCGCGACGCGGCGCGACAGGCGCTCAGTGACAGCCCTGAACTCGCACAGAAGATCGTCGATGCGATTCTGGCCAAACGCGCCGGAGTGATTGACGAGAAGAAAAAGGAAAAGAGCGAAAAGAAAGCGGCTGAGTAGCGGATCCGCCACGCTACCAGCGGCCATTCTATTTTTTTGGCGGCGCATCATCCGGCCTTGCGGACTGACGGCCCGTCGCTCAGTGTCTCGAACAACAGATCGTTTCTGCATTTGCAATCGACCCGAATTCCGACATTGGGGAGCCCAGCTCCCGCGACTGACACGAACGCTCGAGTCATTTCGGTGCAATCAGGCGTTCTGCGGGGGCGCGCCTTCCATTCCATATCGGAGTACGGGTTTAATCCGAGCGCAATGAGTTTGTGCCCGCTGCTGCGACTCTGGAGAGTCGCGCGCCGGAGCGCGGGTCTCCAGACCCGCAGCAATGTCCAACACGCGACCGGTTAATCGCGAATTACGGCGGCTCGCCCGCCATATCAACGGGGCTGACGCCCGTCGAACTCGAATTCCGACGTTGGGAACCACACCCGCCTCAGGTGTGGCTGGCCTCGCCTCGCGGCCAGAGCCTTCCGCGTTGGCCTTTCACGAACGATCTCATCGTTTTTATGCGAGGGGGTTTTCCGCAAGGGCGCGGAAAACACGTCCGAGAGGGGGTGCGTTCTCCATTCAATTTCGGAGTTCGAGTCTCATCGGAGCGCGCCCAATCGCAATCGGCGAGAAACTATATCTTGTGTTCGACACCCCGCCTTCATACACTATCCGGTGTTGACGGTGACCGCGTGGCATCAACGGGTTGCGTGATGATTAACGATAGGCAGATTTATCGAAATCCGGTATCCGGCAGCATTTCGGAGGTTGAGTCGATTGCCCGCGTCCGGCGATTCAGTCGCTCGGCCTCATTCAACGAGTGGTTTCCCGCCCCGACTAAATCATCGGGCAGTGGGATCACTCGACCGACTCCGATTTGGCCTCCACCTCACCGAAAGGTTTCAGGGAATGATTGACTCGACCGTCGCACCAACGGAAGCCGCCCGCACCAACTCGCCAGCCAGTCCAAACAGCTCTCAGAAACGAACCTCAAAGCAGCCCACTCGGGTCCAGGTTAAAAAATTCATTCTGGACACCAATGTGTTGTTGCATGACCCGCAGTCGCCGCTGCACTTTCAAAACAACGACGTCCTCATTCCCATTGAGGTTGTCGAAGAAATCGACCGGTTCAAGCGGGACTCCTCCGAACTCGGACAGAACGCCCGCGCGATTGCTCGCCTGCTTGATCGTCTGCGCCGGAATGGCGGTTTGAGTGAAGGCGTGTCACTGGAAAACGGCGGACGACTTCAGATTCTTTTCCCTGATTCCAACAACGGGCACGCGCAGGGCAACAACACCGACAGTCGCATCCTGCAACAGGCGCTGGAGGTGCAGCGGCGCAATCCGGAGATCCCGGTCATCCTTGTCACCAAGGATATCAACCTGCGTATCCGTGCCGATGCGGCAAGACTGGCGGCGGAAGACTACGAAACCGACCACGTACAGTTGTCCGAACTCTACTCGGGCACCTTTGAGCGACGTGTCAGCGCGGACGCGATGACCCGGTTTCGTAACGCGGAAGAGATGCCTTTGGAACCCGACCATTCGTTTCATCCCAATGAGTATTGCACCTTGAAGGATGAATCGGACCCCAAGCACACACTGCTGGCCAAGGTTGATCCGACGGCGACAAAACTCATTCCGATACTCGATTATCGCGAGGGCCTCTGGGGTATCCGCCCGCGTAATCGCCAGCAGCACTTCGCGTTCGATGCGCTGCTTGATGACCGAATCAAGCTCGTCACGCTCATGGGCAAGGCCGGGACCGGCAAGACCCTGCTCGCGATGGCAGCCGGACTGAAACGCACGACGGTCGATCGCGAATTCCGCCGAGTCGTCGTGGCCCGCCCGACCATTTCGATGGGCAAGGAACTCGGTTTTCTGCCCGGTTCACTGGACGAGAAACTCAGTCCGTGGATGCAGCCAATTCACGACGCGCTCGAACTGCTAGGAGATTTGAACATGGGCACCGAAGGCCGGCGCACCAGCGAATTGCTGCGCACGGGTGTCATCGTGGTCGAGGCGTTGAGTTATATTCGCGGACGCAGCATCGCCAACCAGTTCATGATTATTGACGAGGCGCAGAACCTCACACCACTCGAAGTCAAAACGATTATTACGCGTGTCGGCAATGGCACGAAAATCATCTTCACCGGCGATCCCTTTCAGATCGACAACCCGTATGTCGATACCGTTTCCAACGGGTTTAATTATCTGGTCAGCCGGTTCCGCGGTCACGCCATCGCTGCGCACGTCGAACTGCAGAAAGGCGAACGTTCGGAACTGGCGGAACTGGCAGCAAATATTTTGTAGAGTAAAATCGTTAGCTGCTGAATTCAGCGCGAAGCGAAGGCGACCGCAAACGCCGACTGACGAAGCACGATTCAATACTTCCCGCCATGATTATCGGAGTGCCAAAAGAAATCAAACCGCAGGAGGCGCGAGTCGGCTTGCTTCCGTCCGGTGCATTTCAACTGGGGCGCAAGGGCCACACCGTGCTGGTCGAATCGGGTGCGGGAACCGGCGCAAGCTACCCCGATGCGGATTACGAAAAAGCCGGCGCTCAGATTATCCGCAGCCACACCGAAATCTTTGAGCGCGCCGACCTGGTCATCAAGGTCAAGGAACCGCAACCGGAGGAGTATGCGCTTTTGCGCGCGGAGCAGATTCTGTTCACCTACCTGCACCTTGCGGCCAATCGTGAACTGACCGAGGCGTTGATGAAATCCGGCGTGACCGCGATCGCTTACGAAACCATCGAGGTGAACAGGCGGTTACCGCTGCTGGAACCCATGAGCGAAATCGCGGGGCGCATGGCCGCGATGATGGGTGGATTTTTTCTTGGCAAGCACAACGGAGGTAGTGGCGTGTTGCTCAGCGGCGTGCCCGGCGTGTTGCCGGCAAAGGTGCTGGTCATCGGTGGCGGCACGGCTGGCATCAACGCCGCACGCATGGCCACGGGCATGGACGCCGATGTCACCATCCTGGAGGTCGATCTCGAGCGCATGCACTTTCTCGACATCTCGCTGCATTCGGCCCACACGCTTTATTCCAACGAAGAACATCTGATGGATCAATTGCCGCGCGTGGACCTGCTCATCGGCGCCGTGCTGGTTCCCGGCGCGAAGGCGCCCAAGCTCATTACCCGTGACATGCTGCGCAAAATGCGGCCCGGCAGCGTGATGGTCGATATCGCGATTGACCAGGGCGGTTGCGCGGAAACCTCGCGCCCGACCACGCATCATGATCCGGTTTACGTCGAGGAAGGCATCACCCATTACTGTGTGGCCAACATGCCAGCGGCGTATTCCCGGACGGCAACGCAGGCGCTGACCAACACGACCTGCCGATACATCGAGACCATCGCCGGGCTGGGACTACCCGAGGCGTGCCAGAAGCTGAAGGAACTAGTCGGCGGCATTAATGTGATGAACGGCAAGGTCACCTGCCCCGCCGTTGCTGAAGCCCACGGCATGGCTTCGGAACCAGCGCGCCTTTAACCCGTGTTGGCCCCGTTGAATTAGCGGGTGACCCGCCGTTATCGGCGTTTAGCCAGGCGGCCGTTGGACGCCGCTGCGGGTCTGGAGACCCGCGTTCCGGCGCGCGACTCTCCAGAGTCGCAGCAGCGGGGACAATCTCATCTCGCGCCGATTGAACCCGAAGTCCGAAATAGAATGGTGAGCACACGCGCCTCGGGCGCAGTTTTCCGCGCCCCCGCAGAAAACCCGGTCGCACCGAAATAATCCGAACATTCGTGAAAGTCCCGCGCGCAAAGGGCTGGCTGCGGGGCGCGGCCAGCCACACCCGAGTCGGGTGTGCTCCCCAACTTTGGAATTCGGGTTTGACGGGTGCCATCTCTATTGAAATTGCGGGTGAACGCGCTGTGATCCGCGATTAGCTGGCCACGCGTTGGACGCCGCTGCGGGTCTGGAGACCCGCGCTCCGGCGCGCGACTCTCCAGAGTCGCAGCAGCGGGGACAGTCTCATCTCGCGCCGATTGACCGAGACGCAACCACAAACGAACGGAAGCACGCACATTCTGAAAATCATCCCCAAATCTGCCGATCCAGCGAGCGATACTGAATCGCTTCAGAAATGTGTTCAGCGTTGATCTGATCCTTTCCATCCAGGTCCGCGATCGTGCGCGAGACCTTGAGTATACGATCATACGCGCGCGCGCTCAGGTTGTAGTCATCCATCGCCAGCTTCAACAAATCCGACGTGGCTTCATCCAACTGACAATGTGCCTTGAGGTCGCGCGACATCATGCGGGCGTTGCACGAAACACTTTTGCGTCCCTCGAAACGCGCGAGTTGCCGGCGACGCGCGACCATGACCCTCTCGCGAATGACCGCCGAAGATTCACCCGCCTTCGCGCTGGACATCTCCCGAAACTTCACCTGCGGCACTTCCACATGGAGATCAATACGATCCAGCAGTGGCCCGGAAATACGACCGAGATAATTCTGGATTTCGCGCGGTGAACATTTGGATTCACCGGGCATTTTACCATCGGGCGTCGGATTCATCGCGGCGATTAGCATGAACTGAGACGGAAAGGTTACCGTGCCGGCCGCACGCGAAATGGTCACGTAGCCATCCTCCAACGGCTGACGCATCGTTTCCAATACGCCGCGTTTGAATTCCGGCAGTTCATCCAAAAATAGAATGCCGTTGTGGGCCAGGGAGATTTCGCCAGGAGTTGGATTTGCATTTCCGCCCAGCAGACCCGCGTCGCTGGCAGTATGGTGCGGCGCACGATAGGGCCGGCGATTGACCAGAGCCTGACCTGCGTTGAGGAGGCCGACGATACTGTGAATCTTGGTGGTCTCGAGCGCTTCGCTGAGCGTCAATGGCGGGAGAATGGTCGGGATGCGCTTCGCCAACATCGACTTCCCCGTTCCCGGTGGACCGATAAGCAGAACATTGTGCAAACCACTCGCGGCGATCTCCAGGGCACGCTTGACCGACTCCTGCCCTTTCACGTCCGCCATGTCCAGTTCATCACCCGTGGGATCGTGAAAGACTTGGTCCAGGTTTACCTTGAACGGCGCAATCTTGACCTGCCCTTCGAGAAACCCGGTGGCCTCGCGCAGGTTCTGTACGGGAATCACACTCAATCCCTCAACGACGGCGGCCTCCGCCGCATTCTCAGCCGGCACCAGAATTCCCGTCCGGCCATCCTGCCTCGCCCGATAGGCCATTTGCAAAACGCCCTTGGCCCGACGCACCGCGCCGTTGAGCGCCAGTTCGCCGACGACCACGAAATTGTCCAATTGGTCGGTCGTGATTTGTTCGCTCGCGGCGAGTATGCCCAGGGCGATCGGCAAATCGTAAATCGGGCCTTCCTTGCGGATATCGGCCGGAGCGAGATTGATGGTGGTGCGACCCATGGGCACCTTGAAGCCCGAATTGGACAGGGCCGTGCCCACCCGATCCTGCGACTCACGCACAGCCGCGTCGGGAAGCCCAACAACGATAATCTTTGTATCACCCCAACCCACATTGACCTCAACCTCGACGGGAAAAGCGTAGATTGCATGGACGGCGGCGGACCAAACCCTGGCGAGCATGGCGTTGTTTATGCTCCAAGCCGGCCCGGCTCGCAACGCCCGATTTCGAAAAATGGCGCGACTTGGCCTTGACCCCACGTCGCTCTGCGCTAGAATTCACCGACTTATGCGCAAGTTTCTATTCCTCACCGCGTCCCTGATGGCAGTCGTCCTTTTGTCCGCTTGCGGCCCAAAACCTTCCCGCAATGCCAAAGAAATTCGCTTTGAACCGGTGGTGGAAAATGAACCGGCAAAAGCTGCGTCCGCAGGGGCACCGGCGGCGCAACGTGCCAATTCAGCCCGATCGGGAGATGAAGAGGAAGAAGGCGCGTCAACCGACGTGCCAGAATTTAATCCCGCAGCGGATTTGGATAATCTCAATGCCTTTCTGGGAGATTTTGTGATTGAAAACAATCGCATGCCGAAGGATTTCGCCGAGTTGGTGGAGAGTGGTCTGGAAGCAGTCCCGACAGCGCCAAAGGGCATGAAGTTTACGATCGACCCGGTGAGCAAAAAGGTGATTCTGGTACGATAAATTCGCAGTCAGCCTATATTGTATTCCGCAAACTCCGAAGTAATGAAAATGAAAATCGAATCCCGAACAACTGCCCGGCACGGCTTTACCCTCATTGAGTTGCTGGTGGTGATCGCCATTATCGCCATCCTGGCGGGAATGTTGTTACCCGCCCTTGGCAAGGCCAAGACCAAGGCCGTGCAAATAAGTTGCCTGAGCAATTTCAAGCAAGTTGGACTGGCTTTGGTGATGTACAACACCGATCACGACGACCAACAACCGTATTGGCGTTCCGGTACGGCGCGCCGTGGACTTTGGAGCGGTCAGGTTCCCGAATACAACGGCAACTTCACCAGCTCGCGTACCCGGCTGGTCTGGTACACCCGTCCCTACCTGAATGAGCCGCTGCCAAATGGCAACGCAACGCACGTGGCCAAGGCGCACGCTTGCCCTGCCTTTTTCAATGACTCAAGCCGGGTCAATTCCTTTCGATGGAATCATCAGGCCTATCTCATTCGTAACTATCGACGATCTGACGGCACGTTGAGACGACCGTTTGGTTACCCACAAACGGGAGGGACCGGCCCAACAGCGCCTCCGCGCATCGGAAATATCCAACAAGATGTCGGCGATTTGTCGCAAGTTTACGTTTTAATGGACAACGACAAATGGGTGGCTGGAACTGCCGGATGGGCGGCCAGTATTCCCAACAACCCCGTTCACGGCAATGTGCGCAATCACATGTTCATGGACGGCCACGTTGAGGCCTTGCCCGTAGGCGAGCAGCCCCCGGCTGGAACGACCTCGGCACCGGTCAATCCGCTCCACTATCAGCCGTAATCCGGCAAAGCAATTTCGAGTACCGTGGACGAATTCGACCACGGTTCTTTTTTGCATCCACGTGCAAAAGCTTGAGTCAGTTGCAGCGCATCGCTAGCCTCGCGTCCGATGTCGCGCCTGCCCTTCGAACTCCAACTGGCCCTGCGTTACCTGCGGCCAAAACGGACGTTTGTTTCCATCATTACCCTGATTTCTGTCATCGGCGTGATGCTTGGGGTGGCCGTGCTCATTATCGTCATCAGCGTCATGTCCGGTTTCGATCGGCAATTGCGCGAGAAAATCCTCGGCTTCAACGCGCACCTGCGGATTGGCATGGCCGGGGCAGTGCTTGAGAATCACAAGGAAATCGCCTCTCGAATCTCGTCCAACTCAATGGTTCGCGCCGTGGCACCCTTTGTGCAGGGAAAAGTCATGCTGGAAACACAGCCATCCGTCGGGAATTCAATCATTGATGCACCGGTCGTTCGCGGCGTGGATCCAGCCCAGGAATCAAATGTCAGCAAGCTGCCGAGCAGTGTGATCGCCGGCGAATTCAATCTCAAAGGCAACGGCCTGGTCATTGGCAGCGAACTGGCAAGCAATCTTGACTTGCGCGTGGGTGATCTTGTCTCCATTTATTCACCGGCCAACCTGAAGCAACTCAAGGCCAACCGCAGAGCAGGAACGGAAGAGGCCGTTCTGCCTGATGAATACCGGATCAAGGGCATCTTCGATGTGGGCTATTATGAGTTCAACTCCATGGTAATGGTCGCCTCGCTCTGGAACGCGCAGGATCTCTATCAACTCAACACGGCCGTGCATGGATTGCTGGTCATGCTCGACGATCCTTACCATGCAAGCGCCGCAAAGGAGCAACTGCAAGTCGCCCTCGGACCCGATTTCGTGGTGCGCACCTGGTTGGAGGAAAACTCGGGGATTCTTAACGCGCTCCTCGTTGAGAAGCAGGTCATGTTTTACATTCTGTTCTTTATCATGATTGTCGCGGCCTTCGGGATCACCAGCGCACAAATCACGTTCGTGGTGCAGAAGACGCGGGAGATCGGCGTGCTCAAATCCATTGGCGCCAACAACGGACAGGTGCTTTGGCTGTTCCTGAGCCAAAGCCTGATTGTCGGAGTGCTGGGCGTGAGCGCCGGCTTCGGGCTCGGCATGCTCGCACTGGCCTACCGCAACGAGTTTCTGCAATTTATGAACAAGATGACAGGCTTCGAATTGTTTCCGAAGGACATCTACAGTTTCACTGAACTTCCAGCACTGATTGTTCCGCAGGATGTCTCTCTCATCTGCGGCGCTTCGCTGATCATTTGCCTGCTCGCCGGTCTGATTCCAGCATGGAATGCCAGCCGGCTGCAACCCGTGGAGGCGCTCCGCCATGAGTGATGCGAAAGACAACGCGAACGGGAACACCTCGCTGCTTCGAGCGAACGACCTGCATAAGTGTTACACCATCGGACGGCGGCAGGTTGAGGTGCTCAAGGGTGTCAGTCTCGAAGTTGCGCCCGGCGAATTCGTTGCCCTGCGGGGTGCATCCGGTGCCGGAAAAAGCACGCTGCTTCATCTACTGGGCGGACTGGATCAACCCGATCAGGGAAGTATCGCGTTTGGCAACCAGTCGTTGGACCAGCTCGGCGGTTCCGAGCTGGCCCGATTCCGCAATGCGCGCATCGGGTTCATCTTTCAGGCATACCATTTGTTGCCGGAACTCGACGCACTTGAGAACGTTTGCCTGCCCGCGCGAGTCTTGCGTCGCGAGCCGGGCGAAACTCTCACGGCGGCAAAGAGCCTTCTCAGCCGCGTGGGCCTGGAGAACCGCCTTGATCACCGACCAGCGGAACTTTCGGGCGGTGAACAGCAACGCGTGGCAATTGCGCGGGCACTGATCAATACACCGGCACTCATCCTCGCCGACGAACCCACCGGCAATCTGGATTCACACACCGGAACAGAAATCCTCGACCTGCTGTGTTCATTGCGCGAGGAAGGAAACATGACGCTCGTTATCGCCACCCACGACGCCTCCGTGGCGGCCCGGGCACCGCGCATTGTCGAACTGCTCGACGGCCGCCTTGCGGAAAACAAGACATGAGCCGACGGGCCGCCAACCCCGAAGTAGCCCGATCCCTCAGGAAGGCCTACCAAATGTTGTTCGCGGCCAACGGTCATCAACAATGGTGGCCAGGTGAAACTCCGTTTGAAGTTTGTGTGGGGGCCATTCTCACCCAGAACACCGCCTGGTCCAATGTTGAGCGAGCCATTTGCAATCTCAAGCAGAAGCGCGTCCTCACGCCCCGGCGGATGTATGCCCTGCCCCATTCGGAACTGGCGGACCTCATTCGCCCGGCAGGTTACTTCAACGTCAAGGCAACCCGCCTGCGGAACTTTCTGCAAACCCTGATTGTCGATTATGGGGCCAGCATCAAACGCCTGTTCGTCGGAGAAACTCAAGCGGTCCGGAGCCGGTTGCTGAACATCAACGGTATTGGACCTGAAACAGCCGATAGTATGCTCTTATACGCTGGCGAGCATGCCAGCTTTGTCATCGACGCCTATACCAAACGCATTTTTCAACGACACAATTGGTGGCACGGAAATCAAGGGACGAAGGGAAACAGCCGCAGTGAATACGACTCGCTCCAGGCGCTCTGCGAGGGATCGCTCAACCAGACAAGGGAATCGGAACGTCTGGACTACTGGCAGGATTTCCACGCGCAGCTCGTGATGATCGGGAAAGACTATTGCCGACCGCGAAATCCTGATTGCAAACATTGCCCGCTCGCGCCATTGCTGCCAAAGTCTGGGTGACGCGCCGTGTTCCGCATTTGACCGGCCGCGCGTTTGATACCGCTGCGGGTCTGAAGACCCGCGCTCCGGCGCGCGACTCTCCAGAGTCGCAGCAGCGGGAACAAACTGAATTCGCGCCGATGGAACCCGAATTCCGAAACGGAAATGCGCCCGCCTTCTTGCCTCGGCAGCCACCTTTGGCCACCTTTTGAACGGACCCGCCTAAGGAGTGTTCTGCAAGACTCCAGCGGGAGCCGAAGCGTTAAGTTGCTTGACCAAATCTTCCGTGATATCAGTCAGCCCTTCACTGAACAGAACAATAGGGGTACTGGTAATTGATTCAGCCGACGTGTCGAACACAACGGCAAACCCATCCGCGCGCGCTTTGCGGTTAAGAAGCTCCCGAATCTCCACCACGATTTTATCGCGCATGTTGCGCTGCTGTTCCCCGAGGGTCGCGCGGGCGCTTCGATCAAATTGCTGCAGGCTTTGTTCAATCTCCTGGATTTCGCGCAGCTTGCTTTCGGCCAGCCCCTTGCGCCGATCCCGTTCGGCCACGGATACAGCACGGTCATTCGCCTGATCCAGCAACGCTTTATATTGCTCGTTCGCTTTCTGGTAGTCACTCACCATTTCCTTGCGACGCTTGTCCAGCTCGGCCGCCCGGTCTTTGAGGTTGAGATCGGCCTGCTTCGTCTTCCAATAGCCATCGAAGACTTTCTTTAAGTTTACCCCGGCAAACTTCTGAGTTTGGGCGGCGGCCGGATGGGCCACGAGCAGATAAACGGAAACGAGCAGGATGTTTAAAACCGAGATCTTCATGAATGCAAACTATTAGAAATCACGCGTAAATCCGACGTCAAAATTGAAACGCCCGGTACTGCTGGTAAAGCGGTCACGGGTAATTGGGATACCGTAGTCAAGTCGCAGAGGCCCGAGATTCGGGATATTGAGTCGGAAACCAAAGCCGACGTTGTCATTGTAAAACTTCTCACCGCGCAAAGTGTTGGAATTAAAACTGAACGAATCAGAATAAACACTACCGGCATCATAGAACATCGCGAACCGAAGACGTTCAATTATCGGGATCGTATACTCAACCGAACCGAGCCAGTAGGTATTGCCGCCAAACGGCTCGCCAAAGGAATCCCGCGGACCAACCCGCGCGTACTTGAAGCCGCGCAGCGTGCGGGGACCGCCCAGAAAATAGCGATTGAACAGATGCACTCGATCTCCTCCGTAGGCTTCAATGGTGCCAATGCGCCCGAGAAGTTCCCATGTATGCCCTTCGAAAAAGCCCGGAAAATATTGCGAGCCGCGCACTTCCAATCGAAAGAAGTCCGCCTCGGCACCGAGAGGTCCGCCCGCAAATTCGGAGATGAATTCGAGGCGATGACCGCCGTTCGGCACCAAGCCACCGCGCCGCGCATCATACGTGACTCCGAGGCCGAGTTTGGAAACCAGTTGCGTGCCGTCTTCGCCGATCAGCTCCGGCGAGGCGATTGCCCGATTGACGTCCGTGATGCCAACATCCTCAAGGGTGTAGCTCACCCGTCCACGCACGAAATCGCTCCAGAGCGCCCGCTCCAGGCTGACGGAACCGCCGGTCTGTTTCTCGTCGTACAGCGAACTCTGAAAACTAGTTGCACGGTGATAGAGATCCACGCCGAGAGCCAGTTTTCGATCCAGAAACCATGGCTCAACGAAACTCATGAGATAATCCTGACGCCGCGAACCAATCGACGCGCGAATACGGGCCTTCTGCCCGCCACCGGTGAAGTACGGTGGATTAAGCAGGTCAAAATTGCCCTGCGTCACCTCGACGAATCCAACAATGCTCTCCACCGTGCTGAAGCCAGCACCCATGGAAACATTTCCGGTGTTTTTCTCTTCAACGGTGATGATAAGATTCTTCCGGTTGGGCACCTCGGTCACCTCAGGCTGGGCCTCGACTTTCTCGAAAAAGTTCAGTCCCTCAAGGCGTTCCTTGCTCAAGCGCACTTCGACCATGTCAAACACCTCGCCCGGCGACACTGCGAGTTCGCGACGAATGACCTTGTCTTTCGTCTTGGTGTTGCCGCGGATTTCAACCTTTTCGATGAACGACTGACCGCCCTCGGCAATCTCGTAATTCACATCCATGTTGCCGGTCTGGACATTGGGAGATTTTCTCGCCTCGACGCGGGTATCGATATATCCCTTGGTGCCATAGACGTCACGGACGCTTCCAATATCCTTCTGCAATCCCTGGGGTGTAAAAACCTCACCGGCTTTCATCTTGACGCCGACTGTCACCTCTTCGATCGGAAACTGCCGATTACCCTGAAAGCCAACCGTGCCAACCTTGTACTGCCGACCTTCGAACACCTGAAACTTAATGACCAGCCACTTGGGTTCAGGATAGGTGAACTCGACGTTGCGAATCTGAAAGTCAATATAACCTTCATTCCGATAAAACTCGGTCAGGCGTTCCTTGTCGTCCTCGAACTGCTCGTCTTTGAGGATACCGCTACCGGTCAACCAGGAGAAAGCCCAGCGACGGCGCGTCTTGAGTACTTTGCGAAGCTTCTTTTCGGTGAAAGCGGACGTGCCGGCAAACTGCACTTCGCGAATCTTCACCTTGGGCGCCTCGGTCACTTCGAAGGTCACCGTGCCGCGACCCGCGTTCTCATTGATGCTCAGGTTATACTTGACCTCGGTCTTCTGGTAGCCGGATTTCTGGTAGAGCTTCTTGATCTCTTCGGCATCCGAAAACAACTTCCGTTCATCAAGCGGTTCGCCAATCTTCGAAGTTACCTTCTTCTTGATCTTGGATGATTTAAACTCCTGGTTCCCGACAAAACGAATGTCCGACAGGATCGGTTTACCCTGAACGACATAAATCAGTTTTACGCCGGCCGCCATCGGTTCCTCGGCCACGCGAATGTTGTAGAAGTAACCCGTTCCGAACAGATTTCGCACATCGTCGTTCACACCCGCCTTGCTCAGCGGATCACCGACCTTCACACGAATGTTGGCGCGAATGAGTTCGTCGCTCACGGCCCGCGGACCGACGTGCTTGATTTCAATCTGTTGCACCACGGACGGCGTGGTCTGGGCAAAAGTGGAGTGCGGCACCCAATACAAAAGCAGGGCGAGCAATACGGAGTAGCGACGAAGCAGAAGTTTCATTGGTTCTCGTGTCAGGCGTCTTCAGCGACGCGGGCAAGGTTTTCGAAACGGGTGTATCCCTTCATGAAAATAAGCGGAACATCGCCGGTTGGCCCATTCCGTTGTTTGGCGATCAAGAGATTCACAGGTTTGCCTTCGTAATCATCCGATTCATCACTGGCATCGGATTCGTCTTTGCCCTTTCTGGGCTCGTAGAGCATTCCCACCAGGTCGGCGTCCTGCTCAATAGCGCCCGATTCCCGCAAATCCGAGAGTCGCGGCACCGCGCCGGCCTCACGTTTCTCCAGTTCCCGATTGAGCTGGGCGAGCACGATGATAGGAACCTTCAGTTCCTTGGCCAATGCCTTGATCCCACTGGAAATATCGGAGATTTCCTGTTGTCGGTTTTCGGCGCGGCGCGCAGTAGAACGGAGCAACTGAAGGTAGTCAATGACGAAAAGCTGGATGTCATATTGCTGCTTCATCCGCCGCGCTTTCGCGCGTAATTGCAGGATGCTCAACCCCGCCGTGTCATCGATATAAAGGGGTGCCTTCGCCATTTTACCTGCGGTCGCGGTCAGTTTTGGAAAATCCCGTTCGGCCAGAAATCCCTCGCGAATGTTCCTCAGGTTCACCTTGGCCCGCGAGCATAACATCCTGAGCACCAACGACTCCGAGGACATCTCAAGACTGAAGACCCCAACCGGCAGATTCAAGTCCATCGACACGTGCTCGGCGATGTTCATGGCCAGCGACGTCTTGCCCATCGAGGGACGCGCGGCGATCACGATCATTTCCGCCGGATGCATGCCCGTGGTCATCTGATCGAGCTTGACGAATCCGGTTGCCACACCGGTCGTCATTCCCTGGCGCTGATGAAACGTCTCAATCTGCTCGATCGCGTCATGCACCAGATCCTTGATCATTCGTGACGCCTCTTCGGTCTTCTCCTCGCTGATGTGCAGAATGTCCTTCTCCACTTCGTCGAGTAGCGATTCCACATCCTCGTTCTGTTCCTTGTCGTAGATGCGACTGACCACGGAAGTACACGTCTGAATCATTCGCCGCAGCAGGTATTTCTCGCGAACAATTTCCAGATAATACGGCAGATTGAGCGCAGTCGGCGTGGCGTCCTGCAACGAGAGCAACAACGCATCGCCTCCGACCGCCTCGAGGATGTTGCGGTCCGTCAATTTCTGGCGAACAGTCAACACATCGATCGGCACCTTCCCGTCGTACATCTCGACCAGCAACTCGAACAAATCCTGGTGCCGCTGATCATAAAATGCCTCCGCACCTCCGGGCAGTTTCTCCACCGCCAACCCGATATTCTCTGTCGGGTCGAGCATCATGCAGCCCAGCACGCCTCTTTCCGCCTCCGGGGACTGGGGCGGCGCTCGATCCAGCAGGGGTTCGCGCCGGGGCGCACGCTTGCGCCGACGCGAATCCTTCAGATTTTCCGAGCGACCGTCGTCAGATTCGTCCACGGGATCGAGAAGACGGCTTTCGCGACGGGATTGCAAAATGTATCGACCTGACTTATTCCCAATCGCGGCCGGGTTATTCAGAACCGAGCCCGGTTATCCAAGATCGGCCAGGGGTTATCCACTGATTGTTGGCACCTCAGGACTCGACTTAGGTAATTTCCCCAGTGCAATTTCAGGTTGTATCAGGTGAAATTGCGGTGTTACGTTCCAACGCGTTCGAGAACGCGGGACCAATGATTATGGTAAACGAACAGCCAACCGGCCAGCGGGATGACGAATGGGTCAAGAATTCGTCCTTGTACCAGGAGTTTCTCGCCGAACGCGCGGAAATCCTGAAGCACAAATGGATCGAATCCGAGAAGGCCGGCCAGGACATCGGGTTTGAACGCGCACTGACCGATTGGATTGTCCGCCATCGCTCCAAATGGCGCCGCCAACGTCAAAAAGAAAACAAAGGCTCGCCGAAAGGCTGAATCTGGTTTCTCATCGGCCCCGTCCGATCCCGAATGGACGGTTCATCGAGTTTCAGTGACAACAACCGTCCGCGGTGGCCGGTTGTTTTTTTATGGCTGCCAACGAAACACTGCTCAACGCCGCGACGCTCGAGCGTACGCTAGCCCGAATGGCGCACGAAATTGCCGAGCGCAACGAGGCCGACCACTCCCTTGTTCTCCTGGGACTTCAACTCGGCGGAGTATCCCTCGCCCAATCCCTGGCAACCCGGCTTGGAACCATCTGGTCCGCCGCCGTGCCCTGTGGATCGCTTGACATCAGTCTTCATCGCGACGACCTCGATCAACGCGTTGCGCCCGAACTACATCCCACCAGCCTGCCGGGCGATATTGCCGGAAAAACCGTGTTGCTGGTGGATGACGTGCTTTACAGCGGGCGCACGGTTCGCGCAGCCATGGACGCGCTCAATACTTTTGGCCGACCGAAACGCATCCAACTCGCCGTCCTCGTTGACCGGGGACATCGCGAACTGCCCATCCAGCCGGACTTTGTCGGGACATCGATCAAGACTTCGCGTTCGCAGAACATCGTCGTGAGCCATGGGCGGAACGGCGCCGAAGACAGAGTTTACCTGGAAGAAAAATGAGCTGGAATCGCCGCCATCTGCTGGACATCGCCTCCCTCGACGCCGGGGAAATCACCACCATTCTCGACACTGCCCGCGAGTTCAAGGCGGTTGGTCAGCGGCCCATTAAAAAGACCCCTGCCCTGACCGGCAAAACGGTCGTCAATTTTTTCGTCGAGCCCTCCACTCGCACCCGGATCAGTTTTGAACTCGCCGCCATGCGTCTGAGTGCTGACGTCATCAACTTCTCGGTGGACGCCTCCTCCTTTCGCAAGGGGGAAACGCTCAAAGACACTGCGAGAAATCTTGAAGCCCTGAACGCGGACATCTTCATCGTACGACATCAAGCCAGCGGCGCGCCGCATTTCCTGGCGCAATTCCTCAAGGGTAGCGTGGTCAATGCTGGCGACGGCGCGCATTCACACCCCACTCAGGCATTGCTCGACGTCTTCACCATCCGCGAGCACAAGGGCGACTTGAAAGGCCTCAACGTCGCCATTGTGGGAGACATACTTTACAGCCGAGTTGCCCGCTCCAACATCTGGGCACTCACCAAACTCGGGGCGAACGTCACCCTTTGCGGACCGTCCACCCTGGTCCCGCGGGTGTTCGAGCAGATGGGCTGTCGCGTGACTTACGACATCAACGAAGCCATCGAATCCGCGGATGTCATCAATCTGCTGCGAATTCAGCACGAGCGACAACGCCAGACCATGTTTCCGAGCATCGGCGAGTACTCAAAACTGTTCGGCCTCAATCAGGCCCGCTTTGCCCGCACGAAACCCGACGCGCTCATCATGCATCCCGGCCCAATCAATCGGGGCGTCGAGATCGACAGCGAGATCGCCGATTGCGAGCGCTCGGTCGTCCTCGAACAAGTGACCAACGGGCTCGCCGTGCGCATGGCCGTACTCTTCCTCGTCAACGGCGGTGCAAAATCGGCTCAACCGGTTGACTGACATGACCGCGATGGATCGCCTTCAATTCGAACGCGACCTATTCTCCCGAGGCATCACCTGCATCGCCGGTGTGGACGAAGCCGGTCGCGGTCCCCTTGCCGGCCCCGTGGTTGCGGCCGCCGTGGTTTTCCCCGGCACTTGGATCGCCGGCGATTTCCCGATCGCGCTCGCCGGGCTGAACGATTCGAAACAGGTCACCGAAAAGCGGCGCGAAGAATTCTTCGATCAACTCAACGCGTTCACTGAAATCGAATCAGCAGTCGCGCTGATCGATGCCGACGTCATCGACCGCATCAACATCCTGCAAGCGACCCACCGCGCCATGCAGAACGCGCTGGACCAGCTTCCCTTCAAACCCGCCCATGCGCTCGTGGATGGCCGGCCGGTCAAATCGCTGCGCTTTCCGCAAACCGCTATCGTGAAAGGAGACTCGAAAAGCTACTCCATCGCGGCGGCCAGCATTCTGGCCAAAGTGACCCGCGACCGGCTCATGTTGAAATATCACGACGAATACCCGCTCTACGGATTTGCCGAGCACAAGGGCTACGGCACCGCCCGGCACCTCGCCGCCATTGAGGCGCACGGTCCCTGCCCGATTCACCGCAAAAGCTTCGCGCCACTGAAGCAGAAGCAGGCCGAACTCTTCTGAACATGAACCTCGGCCACCGCATCGCAACCTGGCTCGGTCGCAAAGATCAACCCAAACATCTGCGGCGCGGGGCACAAGGCGAGGAACTCGCCCGCAAACATTTGCAAAAGCTCGGATTGAAATTCCTGACCGCCAACTTCAAATCCAAGCGGGGTGAAATCGACCTCATCTTTCGCGACGACGATTGTCTGGTCTTTGTTGAAGTAAAAACCCGCGCCAATGAGGATTGGGTGCGCCCGGCCGCCGCCGTGAACGCCCGCAAACGCAAGCTGCTCTCAAAAACCGCCGCCGACTATCTTGCCACGCTTGCTGACCGTCGGGTCAAATACCGTTTCGACATCATGGAAGTGCTGCTCGACGACGAGGGCCTGAAAGAGATCCGCCATCTGCCGAATGTGGATATGCCATAAACGGTAGCAGCCGAGGTAACGAGGCTCAGATCAAAATCCGTCGCAATACGAGCATGAGCCCCCTGACGACCCCTGCTACCCGATCGGCGGACGAACAATCTCCCCCGCATCCGGCTGCCTGAATTGGGCATGGAGCTTCCAGAACTTCGGCCAGAAATCGTCCCTCAACGGATCGAGCGTTGGATAACCGGGCACGATTGCGCCGCTGAATGCCCACTCATGCGGATTGGTCACCAACCCGCCGCGCAGGGGATTCTCCAGAACGTAGTTGCAGACGGAGACAAACGCGCCCCGTTTTCTTTCATCTTCCTTGAGAAAGTGGTCATGCGTCTGGTGCTGGAATTTGACCGGCGAGAGTTTTGGTTCGAGATGGGTTCGGAGAAACGCCATGGCGTTTCGCTGGTCGGAGTCCAATCGCAGTCCCATCCAGATCAGGTGCAGATGGTCGGGCATGAGACAGTAGGTCGGACATAACAGGTTGTCCCGCGCCGCGGCGTGCAGCATCAATTCGCGAAACGACGCGTGAATGTCCGGATTCAACCAGTTCATGCGGCGCGGGATATGGAAAGCGTCCAATGAACCACAGCATCGCCCCGGTAGTATTCGGGCGGGAGACGCGGCAAATAAAACGCGCGGTTGGGCTTCGGATTATCCACGGCAATGACGGCATGATAAGTGTCACGCGGTGGCAAATCCAGAATTCTCGTAGCAGCCGAGGTAACGAGGCTCTGATAAAACATTGAAGCCTAGAAGCGAGCGGGCAACACCAGAATGGCTCGGATGCCATAATCGTTTCCGAGCATGTACCCCGTAGTAAGGAGGCTCATTATTTCGGTCAACCGAAGTCAGCGAATTCTGACGTCCGTCCCATCGTTCAGGGGGTATGCGCGACGCTTTCTTTCGATGAATTATGTCCTGGAATTAGAATGAGCCTCGTTGCCTCGACTGCTACGCGGGTGATGAGGAATTCGTTCGCCGCCTGCGTCCGCGCCGGCTTTCCGCGAAGGCGTGAATGTCCTTTTCCCCGGAACGGAGGAAATCCAGAAAGTCCACGCCCATGTATTTGCAGGTTTGGCAGACGCTCAGGAGGGTGAGATATTCCTCTAAACCCTTCTTTGTGGATGTGCCTTCAAGGACGTCACGCAGTCTAGCGAATGCCTTGATCGCGTGTTCTGCATTGTTGTTGTTCCAAGGCACACCATCGTAGCGTAGAAACGTGAATAGTTTTCCTTGGTTTCGTTCTAAGCGGTCCTTCCATTTAAGAGCCGACTCGCTCTTGTAGTCGACTCGACTTAGATTCAAATAAAAGTGATCGACTTCCTTGATGTGTTTCTTCAAAAAATATTTCTTCAAGCCGCGCTGGTCGACCGTTTCAACGATCGGCCTCAACAAATCGGAAAAGGACGCTGCAATTCCCTTGAGTTGTTCATCGAACGGATTGGCCAAAACTGCTGTATTCAGATCTCGTATAAGGTGAATCAGGCACCGTTGCTGAGGGCAGTCAAAGGAATCGTAGGCGGCGTAGAAGTCAGAAACAAGAACACCAGTAAATCCGATCAAGTAATTCTGAATGATTTCCGCTTCTCGAGTATCGGCGACAAAGTAAACAACGTCACGCATGTTCGTGAGTACCCAGACATACCCATCCGTCCCCTTAATATTTGCGCGCGTCTCGTCGGCGTGAACGAGGGGACCCTCGACAATGCTTCTGAGTATCAATTGCTTCGTTTCTTCATAATATTTGCCCATTCTGCTCTTGATGTAGTTGAGTGAACTACGGTGAAGATTGAAATTGTAAAGTCGATTGAATGTCATTGCCACCGCGCGCTGTGGAATAAAGAATTCGATG
>CALBIE010000106.1 GCA_937893495.1 uncultured Verrucomicrobiales bacterium
CGCTCAAAGCATCCGGACGATCCCCGTCATCGAACGGATTCCCCCGGTAGATCGTGAAGAGCCCGATCATGAGACTCTCGTATCCGGCACAATCCAGGTTGTAGAGTTGCGGTGGCGTCTTCAGTTCGGGCCGCATTCCATCGAGACGATCGGCCCCGGTCCAAAATGGCGGCGGATTGTTGAACCAGTTGGCGTCTCCAAACACGGAGCTTTCGGCATAGCGCCGCGCTCGTGGACGCCCCCAGCCGTGGCGCAAGGAATAAATCCACACCTTGCGGAAGGGATTGTAACCGAGACTGCAACGATCCCCGGACCGGCCCAGTTTGCCGAGGACGTTCCGATAAATCCCGTCGCCTGACACGGCCGCCGAGTAATCGCCCGACCGATGCCAGACCATCTTGTAGCGGCGCGCCGGGTCGTGTTCTTCCAAATCCAGCCAGACCCCATGAAGCTCGTTGTTGGGAATCTTGATAAGATTGGTTCGTTTGCGATATCCCCAGTCGGGCTTTTCCCAGTGCAATCCATCCTTCGAAATCGAGAGCGCGCCGTTGTACCCATACCCCGCCATATGCCACATCTTGAAAACCTGCTCCATCGGGTCCCAAAACACCCCTCCACTGAACGGCATCACTGCCGGACCCAATCGTGAATGGCTTTCATACGAATGCTCCGGCTTGAGGATGGGATTGTGTTCGTAGTATTGCGGACGATGAAACGTGCGCTTCAGCGTCATCTCCTCAATCAGGAAATCATCAACGAACAACTGCCTCCCGACATCGATGGGAATCACCTTGGGTGGCGAAACCAGATACGGCGATTTGGGAGGCGGATCACCGCGCAGAAACTGTTCGAATTTGACGTCTCGTGGCGGCCATTCATCCGGCAGGACAATTCCGTTGTAAAGGGTTTCACCGGCGGGGACCGCGCAATGAAACGACAGGAGAAGACAAAACCCAATTACGTTTCTATTCATGGCAATTTAAAGTCTAAGGCGAATCCAACCGCTGAACCGCGATGTTTGACCAATCGACTACTGCCCGTGAATTGGTCGCCCGGGCACTGGCGGTGGCGGTTGACTCCAATTCCAGTCGCTCTGGTATTCAACTTCGCGTAAGTACGGTGTCTCAAGCAGCTTGCCACCATTTTTCATCGAGATGAGACACGCGTCCAACACGCCGCTGGTCATCAATGTTCGCTCAACCGGGTAGCTCGGTTTGCCGGTCAACATCATCCGGTTCACCTCCCGCAGCAGATGACTGAAGTGGTGGAACGGCCGCGCCTCCTGCGTCCAGAACAGGGTGGACTCGATCTGGGCGTTCGCCTCATCGTAACTCCATGCCGCAGCCCATTCGGCCACAGCACCGTTCAGCGTCATGATGTGCGCACGCAGACCGTCCTCGTAGTTGATGGTGAACAATATCGGATCCTTGCGGCGCTTCTTCATCAACTCGCGAACGGTGACGTTCTTCGGCAATGGCCGCTCCTTCAATCGCGACAAGGCCGCGTCCAGCAACGATGGACTCCACTCGCCCCGCTCACCAGCCTCCCACACGGCGTCTCCCACCAACGTCCGCACCGAGGCCACGCCGGTTTCACCACCGGCCCGCCGTTCGGCCAACGCCTGTACGCCTTCCACGGCATGAAATCCGTAGGCATCGAGTGTGTGATACGACACGGCGAGAATCTCCTTCAGCTTCGCGCCACGTTTCACATCCACGGTCGGGTACCGCCACAACACGGGAATCGAGGAACCGGCCATCATCGGAATTTTCAAGCGCTTCGCCTGATCATAAATCCACTTGGCATCCGTCCAGTTGTCCGCCAGGTGTTTGTCGCTGAAAACGGGAACGACACGTCCGCTCGCTTCAAACACCTTCACGACCTGCTCAAACAACCGTCGCTTGGGAAAGACCGTCTGGCCGGTGGCGGATTTCTTATACTTGCCATGCTCAGCCACGAGGAAGACACCATCGACCGCAAGTTTGTCTCCACCCAGGGTCAACGCCTGCCCAACGCGATCGAATATCGGAATGTTGTAGTTCGTGGCAATCTGCCGGCCGATGTCGTTCGCCGGGAACTGATCGACATACAGCGAAACCAATTTGACGGGCAGGACCTGTCCCTTGAAATCCAGAGTGTCCGTCTGGGTCAGGCGACTGAGAATGACGTCCGCATGCGAGTTGTGATGATAGACTGTCGTGATTCCCGCCACGCGCGGTTGTGCCCGGGCGGCGGCGCAGGCCGAATGGTCCGGTGCCGTCACTGCGATCAGGGAGATGAGCAGGAATCGTTTCATCGTCGTAGCGAACATGAACCCGCGTCCGAGTGCAACCGCATTTCCGGATTCCAACGAAACCATTTGGCAAGTTCGGCGCGTCCTTCACACACCGATATCACCAGGTAAATCGTGCCCGGGTAAACCGGTCCATCCTCGTCGGTCGCCCGCTGTTCATCCTCGTCGGAAAAATAGGCGTCGGCGTCAATATGCGAATGGTAAATGACGCGAATCAATTCGCTCTGATCAGCCATTTCCCGGTCGATCTCCAATAATTCCTTCGGCTCGATAAAATAGGCGCTGCACTCCTCAAGCGGGAAGTCTTTCGGGTCCAACCGGTGATATTGCTCCTGCACGTTCGTGCACGGGCGCAACCGGGTGATTTCGCCGTCCGATTGCCGTGCAAGGATCAATCCGCAGCATTCCGCCGGATACTCGCGCTCCGCCTGTTCGAGAATCGCCTTCAGCATGTCGGGCGGGATTTTGAGTTCGTTTGTCACGGGTCTGGTGAAGCGTCCAAAAATATTGAGCAGTCCCCGGTGGGAACAAAGACAATCACGCCGTCGCGGCGCGTTCCAACTGCCGACCACCTGGCGCGATGCAACGATCTGGCGGAAATCATAAGATCACCCGCCGCTCTGGCCAATGATGCGTTTGCCGTCGAAGAAATAGACCTTGCGGCTCGGAATGTTCGCCTTGATTTGTTTCCAGGTTCGTCCTTTGTCCCGCGACAGCACGAACGATTTGTCCCAGCCATTGTTGTGCAGGAGAAGACCGTTGCCGGCCGCGCTGAAGGTGGTGCTTTGGGCGCCTTCGACGGATTTCTCCCATTTCACACCGTCCTTCGACCGATAGATGATCTTGTTCTTATCCTTATAGGTTGAAGCGGACGTCAGAAACTGATCGCCATCAAAAACTCCGGTCGAACCGAACGCGGGTTCATCAGGCAGATCAGGAAAATCTATCGGATCCCAGGTGACGCCGTCGGCGCTGGATTGCGCTCCGGTCTTCTCGCACAACCACACGAAACGGCCGTTGCCATACAACAATACGTTTCGACCGGGGCGTTTGTCCGGCGGGAGTATCTCGTGGTGCAACCATGATTTGCCGTCCTTCGTCACCCCGACGCGTTGATCGCCGACACAGACGAACACCCCGTTGCCAAAGACGATCTTACGCACGTGCCCGGCACCATCGTTACCCCAGACTTTAAAATCTGGTTTCAACGGTGACTTCTCCCACTTCAATCCGTCCGTCGATATCATGAAACTGTAGGCATTGGGCGCGAGGAAGAGTTCATTCCCAAACTCCACACTGAACGCTCCGCCGGGCGCGGCAACGACGTCCCATTGCTTTCCGTCGGTCGAGGTGACCACGGCTTTGGGATTGCCGGTGGCGACGAAGCGTCCGTTCCCGTAGGTGAGGCAGCGCAGCATGTTGTTGTTGGCATGGTTGAAGCCCTCCTTCACGGGACCACCCTTGAAAACCTCCGCCCATTTTTCACCGTCGGACGACGTGTAAATCGTGCCAAACTCGGCTTCGATCTTGTGGCCGTCGCGTTCGCTGTTGATGCCGCCGACGGCAATGAAGTAGCCTTCGGCGGCCCCGTTCATGCCAAGGGTGCCAGCAAGGTAAACAAGAGCGAGTTTGGGTATGACTTTCATTTTTTTGCGACAGCTTTAAGACGGATTTACCGGAATAAGGCGACAACTTCAGGTGAGAGTCAATCCGCCAAAAGATTGACATACGACG
>CALBIE010000107.1 GCA_937893495.1 uncultured Verrucomicrobiales bacterium
GATACGGAAGATTTCTGCACTGCAATACCTCTGCGGACTGAAGTCCGCGCTCCCACGGCGGGGCTCCGCGCCAATACGCCCAACGAAAACGGCCCGGCATTTCGCCGGGCCGTTTGAATGAAAATGAGTGTTTAGTTATTTGGGCTTGTTTGATTTTGTTGCCGTTCCTGCACATCCTTCGTCACAGGAATCAGTGTTGTGTCAGTAGTCGGCGGAGGAGGAGGAGCGTTGCCCGGTCCGGCGGGCGGTGGCGTCGGCCCCGTTTGTGCCGCCACATTATCAACCATCGCCGCCAAGGAACCACCGGTTTGCGCCGCTGTAACTGCTCTGCTGATCTGTCCTTTCGCCGCAGTCCTCGCACCCGCGTCAGTTGATGCGCCATCCGCCGCTTGATTGGCCGCCGTTTGAGCCTGCGCGGGCGTTCCGCCATTGGAGATGACGGCCGCAACAGTCGCGTTGGCTGCCGCTTTGGCCTGAATCGTTTGAACCTGGCTGTTGAGCGCTGTGACCGCCTGTTGCACTCGGGCCCGCTGTGCCGGTGGCAGTTCGTTCGCGGCATTTTGAACGGCAGTAACCAAAGCTTGAACGACGGCCTTCGTAACCGCGGCAGCGGTTGCTGCCGCATTCTCATTACCGGCGTCCTGAGCGGCCTGTGCCGCAATTGCCGTCGCAAACGTCTGCAATGTCTGTTGTACGAGTTCGGCAGATCCGGTTGCATTGAGCGTGCTGCCCGCTGCCACCTGGGCCAGGCCGGTGGTCTGCGCCTGCGTCGCCTTGATGGGGGAAGTGCTGCCGACGGGCAGAATTGTGCCGCCAATGACCAGTTGCACCTGGCCATTGTTGAAAGTGAAATTGACGGTTCCCGTGAGCGTGAATAATCCGCCTGCACCTGCTCGCAGCGAAGTTCCCCGAATCCCGGCAATACCGGTCGGTGTGCGCACCTGATATCGAGAGGCCCGACTGAGTTTCTTGACAACGTTGGCGACCACATTGCCGCGAGTCACGTTGACGTTGGTTTCGAATGAGGATCCTGCTCCAAGTTTGCGAAAGCGCAGAGTATCGAATTTTACCGTGCTGTTCGCCTCGAGGCGAATGATTCCACCGTTGTTGGGCATGTAGATATCCACATGCGACCCGGCGCCGGTTGTAATCGTGGTGCCTTCGCCCAAAGCCAATCCCGCTCGCAGAGGGCCACTTCCACCCGGTCCGGTATAGGAAGCGGTTCCAACAACGTTGCGAATCAGGGCGGACCCCGATGCCGCATCGGCGGTGTTGGCTGAAAATATTACCAAAGCGACGGCAACGAAATAGGTGATCAGGGTCGGTATGCGTTTCATTTTCGAAATCGAGTTTTTTGTTCCTCTGCTGAACAGGGAACGATTATATCCAGATTGAATCAAGCCGAAAAACCGGGGCTTACCCACTGATTCGAATCGGGGGTACCCGTGTCCCAACGGCAATGGGTTGAGGTGATGAATTCGGTCGTGACAATTTTGCGCAAAAAGAATTCTGCGTTGAGTGCTTCTACGCCGCTTCGTAGGCGCTTTGGCCTTCGCCCTGATAGCTCTCGTAGAAGTGGTTGAACACCTGCGAGCATTTCTGCTGGTAGAGTTCGGGCGAGTAGGCGCGGGGCAGGCCATCGTCGAGGGTGTCCTCGATGGTGAGCTTCACCTGGGAGCGGGCGGATGACTTTTCCCGCCAGCTAATCACCAGCAGGGCTTTCAGGCGTTCCAGCAATGCGCGGGCGATTTTCTTCACCTCGTCACGCTCGGCCGGGCCGAGTTCGGGAGCCGGGCGGGTGAGGATGTCGAAAATGACAAGTTCCTCCTCCCGCAGATTCTCCCGGACGTGGCGCTGCTGCTCCTCGTTCAGGTTGCGGCTCAGATTGAGCAGTTCCTCGAACAACTCCTCGATGGTGCGGCTGCCGCTGTTGTAGGACTCAATCAGGTCCTCGAAACGGTCGAGGAAATCCACGCGTGTTTTGTTCAGTTGAATCAACTTCTCCAGTTGCGCGCGAATCGCGGCCTTCAGCGCTTCGAGGTCCGTGTTCCGGCGTTTCGATTCCTTGAACCGATGGCGCAGCGCCTCGAAGTCGATTTTGGACAGGTCCAGCACGGGAGCGGGTTTCGTTGGCATCTCCACCCCGGTGATGGCCGCATCGAGCACAACGCCGACCTTTTCCATCACCGTGGAAATATCCGTGTTGCCCGGTGTGGTCTGGCCGCGAATCGCGTCCGCGATGGCGGTCAGGCTGGCGATGCGATCCAAAAATTCCAGCACGGTGGGATCCGGCTTGATGGCGTCAAAGAGCGTCCGTGCAAATTTCTGCTGCGCGAGGAAATCCTTGCGGACCCCATCCGGCGAAATCAGGGCCTCAACCGCGTCCGCAATCCGCTCCAGTCGCCGCAGGTCGCCGGACGGCAGTTGCTCGATGGCGGGCAGCATCACGCCGCGATTGGCGCAGAAGAGCGTGACACCCTCGATGGCCTTGCGCAGTTCCTCCACCAGCTTCTGCTTGTCGCGCACCGGGGTCTTGCCCCCTTTGCCGGCACCGTAGATGGCCAGGGCCTTCTCCAGCGACGCGAAGACGTTGGCGTAGTCCACGATGACGCCACTGTGTTTGCCGGGATAGACACGATTGGCGCGGGCGATGGTCTGCATCAGCGTGTGGTTCCGCATCGGCTTGTCGAGATACAGTGTGGAACAACTCGGCGCGTCGAATCCGGTCAGCCACATCGCGCAGACGAACACCAGGTTCAACGGGTCGTCCGGGTCCTTGAACTTCTCATCCAGCGCCTCGCGATTCATGCGCTCCCGATGGGGAACAATGTCGAGGTCGAGCTTTTTCATCTGCTCGATTTCGTTCTGGCCCGGGGAAACGATGACTGCCATGTCCGTGCGATTCAGGAAATCGAGCCGTTCCTTCGTTTCCCGCTCTTGTTCATCCGGGGCGTCGTAGCCGCCCAATGCCTTTTGCAAACGCGCCTGTTCCACCTTCCAGTGGGTCTGCACCTTGTCATACATCCGGAGTGCCGTTGCCTTGTCGATGGACACCACCATCGCCTTGCCCCGGAAGCCCCGTCCAAGGAAATGGCTGACGATGTCGGCGGCGACCTTCTCCAGCCGGTCGTCGCGGGTGATAATCTGGTATTGCTTCCCGAGTTCTCGCTGGAGCTTCTTCTCGGCTTCCTCGCTCAGTTCCGCTTCCTCGATGAGGGCGTAAATGTCCTCGTTCAGGTCCGGATTCACAATCTCCAGCTCCGGCGTGCGGTTTTCGTAGAAGAGCGGAACTGTCGCGCCGTCCTCGACCGATTGCTGGAAGTCGTAGATGGAAACGTAATCGCCGAATACCTCCTTCGTGCGTTCTTCACTGGCGATCAGTGGCGTGCCGGTGAAGGCGACAAAGGTCGCATTCGGCAGCGCGGCCCGCATGTTCATCGCCAGCGTGTCGTATTGGCTGCGATGCGCCTCGTCCGTGAGAACGATGACGTCGGGTCGGTCACATAACACGGGCATTTGCCCGTGACCCTCACCCCCAGCCCCTCTCCCAGAGGTAGAGGGGAGTTCCAAAACGACGGCAATCTGACGCAGAAATTCTTCGGGTTGTTCCAAGACGACCTGATTCTGGAAGCGGAGCACCTTGAATCCGAGAGAACTCAGCATCGCATCACGTGTGGCATCTTTCGCCATCACCTCCGGGGATTTGTGAATCTCCCCGTCCAATTCGATGTCAATCTGGTGTTCCGCGCAGAAGTAGTCTGCGATGTAATTGTTGATCTGATGCTCACGTCGGAACTTCAGACCCTCGAATCGCCGATCACGTAACAATTCCCAGGCAACTTCTTCTGCCGGAGTATGGTGCTTCCTGAGTTCCCGCGCCCGCTCCACCAGCCCGGCATATTCCAGCCCGCCTCGATACTGCGGCGACTCGCCCCCTTCTCCCGCTGGGAGAAGGGCCGGGGATGAGGGTGTTTCAGCCCGGACTTTCTCGGGCTGAAACTTATGAATCAGCGTGAAGACGTAGCGCTGATTGCCGCGTAGCAGCTCGCGCAGATGCTCGCCGCTGGCCGCGTGGGATTGGTCCGCGTCTGAGACGGCCCCGGTGGCGGCAAAGGTTTTGGCAATCTGGTCGTCGAGTTCCACGCGGTCCGTCACGACCACAAACGTCCAGTTGCCAGGCACCCTGCGGAGAATCTTTTGCGCATAGAACACCATCGAGAAACTCTTGCCGCTGCCCTGCGTCTGCCAGAAGACGCCGCCGCGACCGTGCCCCTTCGCGCGCGCCTCCATGCTCGCGGCGATGGCGTTGTTCACGCCGAGGAACTGGTGATTCTGCGCCAGCACCTTGATGAGCCCCGCCCGGTGTTCCGAGAACAGCGTGAAGTTCTCGATCAGGTCCAGCAGCCGCCCCTTGTCGCACGTGCCGCGAATGACGGTTTCCAGCGAGACATGACGGGGCTCGTCCTCGCGTTCGATTCGTTTCCATTCCACGAACCGTTCCCAGCCTGCTGTGACGGTTCCGACCCGGCTGTCTGTGCCGTTCGAGGCGATGAGCAGAGCATTGTACCAGAACAGGGCAGGGATACCATTCTGCGCATGCTTGTAGCTGGTCAAATTTTCGTCGAACGCCTGTTTGGCTGGCACGCCGGGCTTCTTCAGTTCAATGACCACCAAGGGCAATCCGTTGACAAAGCCGATGAGGTCCGGTCGGCACGTGTAGAGCGGACCGACAATCGTCATCTGGCTGACCAGCAGAAAATCATTCTCCTCCGGATGCTCCCAATCAATGACCTGCACCCGGACAGTGGTCTGTCCTCCCATTTGGTAGGGCGGCGTTGCTGCGCCGCCGGCAACATTTGGGCGGAGCGGCAACTCCGCCCTACCGTGCTCATGATGAGGTGTCGAACTTCCGCTCCCTCGCCCCGTGGGAGAGGGTTGGGGTGAGGGTTCGGTGTCAGCGACGCTGACCCGAATACCCTCCTTGAGCAATTGATACACCTCGCGATTGGCGGCGGCGGGAAGCATGGCCGCCCGGTTCCGCGTAATTTCCTCGATGGCGCTGGAAACTGCCTCGGGCGGGAGCCTCGGATTCAGCCTCTCAAGGGCCGTTTGCAGGCGAGGCAGGAGGACAACCTCGCCCGGAGTCTCCCGGCCAAGTGCGGCTGATTCCGCCTTGCCACCTCTCCCTTTGGGAGAGGGTTGGGGTGAGGGTTCGGCATCGCCGAATACTTCCTCCATTGCCGACACCGTCTGCCAGCCAAGCTTGTCGAACAACCCGATGGCGGGCTGCTCGACAAGCTGGTCTTCGGTGTAGGCGTGGGGCATTGCTCAGGTTTGCTGGTTACAAACTGAAAAATTGACAGTTCCGCTCCGACGGCTCAGATTGGCGTCGGATACAGGCTCCGTGTCGAACTGTCCCCTCAGGGGGTGCGTTCCCGAAAGGGATAGACCGGAGCCTTTTTTTGTACTTATTTCGGCCATTCCTGCACCCGCATTTCCAGATGTTTAATGCTTTTCCGATAGCGTTTGCCATCTGATTTTCCGGCCAGACTGCGTGCGACGGCTCCGCAGACCATGTCGGCCAGTTGAATCAGGTCGTTCTTCTTCGAATCCTCCAACTGCACCTTGCGGATGCGTTTTGACCCGGAATCTTTCGGATTCATGTGCTTTCGCAGGTAGGTGCCGAGCGAACGTCGGAAATCACGACTACCACTGCCGTCGATGACAATCTTGGCGTTGTCGAGATACGGCTTGGCATTCTCGAAAACGAGCTTGCACGTGTACTTGTAGAACGAGTCTTTGAACTGGAATCCCTTGCTCTGAACTTTGGCCTTGTTGATGGCGACAGTGAAATAGAAGAACTGCTCCTGGCAAAGCTTCTCAAAGAACGCGTCACGATGTTTGGATTTGGATTCGGTGAAATGGAATTCGAAATCCTTTTTCACGCCAAGTTCATGGCGCAGTTGGCGAATGGCGGTTTCGGCCGCAACCGCATCCTCGATATCCTCAAAAACGACCATCGTGACAACAAACCGTTCGGAGGAACCTTTCCCCAGTTTCAATCCCGTGTCACCAGATTCATCAACAAATACGAGCATGAGATTTCAAATTCTTCTCCGCGAACAACCCGTCATTTCCTCTCCCGCTGGGAGAGGACCAAGGTGAGGGTGGCCCTCCGGCCTTGGCGGGCTGCTCGGTCTCCTCTCCCTGTGGGAGAGGCCGGGTGAGGGTGCGCGGCGCTTGCTGGTCTTCGGTGTAGGCATGGGCGCTCATTTGCAGCGCCTCGTCTTTCGCGGCGCAACGCCGGCTGGGTTCTTCAACTCTTGCAATTTCTGCTGATAATCGCGCCGTCGGTCACTCGCCGAGCTTGGACAATCGCACCAAGGAAGGGCTTCTTCGTAGCGGACGATGAAGTCCGATTCCTTCGCGCGTTTCACGACGGCACTAAAGCCGGATTCCAATTCGCGGGCGAGTTCGGACTCAAGTGGACTCGTGCGGGCGCGGAAACGACTGGCGAGCTTCGCGTCAATCGTCGAGCGGTTTGTGTGGGCAAGACTGTCGGTCAGCCGTGGAAACAATCCAGCCCTGCCCGGCGCGGGCGACTCGAAGAGCGACGGAGCGCAGTCGTAACGAAACGGTTTCCGGCCTGAATCCCAGCGCAGTTCCACACGGCCTTTCGGACTGCCGCCCGCATGGTCAAAGCGTTTGACCGGCGGAGTAACGAGCAACAGCCGAGCGCCAAGTTGCCCGCCTTGGACAAACGCCAGGCGGTCGCCATTGCCAATCTGACAGTTCTTCGGATGCAGCAGATTCTTCCCGTGACAACCCGTGCAGCCGAAGCTGCCGAACTCCCAGAACGGGTCGGTGCGCGGGTCATCCTTGCGTGGCCGGCGCAACATCACGATAAAGATGCTGTTGCTCATGCGGGATTGTTCTCCGCCACCAGTTCCGGCTTCTGCGCGAGAAACCAGCGGTAGAATTTTGCGGTGTCGTGAAAGGCGGGCAGCCTCACGCTGCGGTGAATGTAGCCGTCCTTGATGTCGAGGCCGCCCCAGGCGTCCAGCAGGTCGTTGCGAACGCGATAGACCCGGTCGCGCAATTCGCCGATGGGAATGCAACGGCGCAAACGGCCCGACACGCCGGGCTTCGCACGCACGACAATGTCACCGTCGCCGGGTTCGCGGCGTGTGTGTGCGTTCTCTGCCCAGCGCGATTTCGGGACGGACTTTGCCGGGACAATTTCCTCGACTACATACAAACCGATGAGCGCGTAGATGAGCGGACGCGACGGACCGTCCACCGGACGCAGCGCGGCAAAGAACGCCAGCAAGTCGCCAGCGGACAGCAGTGAAGTGATTCGCTTCCCACGCTGCCCTTGGTCGCCGTAGGTGAGTTGGCCGAAATCAGGGTCAAGATGAGTGGGCGTGCCGACCAGTTCCGGCGGCAACTGCTCACCAAATCGTTTCGCCACTGGAATGAACTCATCGTAGCGGCGGGCCATGCCATCGCGCAACGGCTTGGTGTCGGTGATGGTGACGTAGGCAAACTCACCCGATGCCAAACGCATCGGCGCGTTCCAGCAACCATCCGTCGAATCAATTCCGACTCTGACCAGCAACCCGTTCATGCTCGCCCTCCGTTCCAGCCAAGCTCCGCGAACAACCCGATGGCGGGCTGCTCGACAAGCTGGTCTTCCGTGTAGGCGTGGGGCATGGGTCAATGTTCACGTAAACGTGAACAGGGTGGTTTTCTTGAACATGGCGTCTTCAATCCCACACATAAGCCTCGTCATACTCGACGCCGTAT
>CALBIE010000108.1 GCA_937893495.1 uncultured Verrucomicrobiales bacterium
GGACGCCGATAGTTTCCGGATGGATCCGCATGTTTTCCCGCAAGCGTTCGACCACGACTCCGGGCAAGCTCTCTGTTGCGTGCCGACGGCTTAGGTAATTGGCGTGCATCAGCGGTTTTCGACTGGTTTCTCAGCCCCGTCTTTCGTGACTTTCGTGTATTTGGTGGGCCAAAACCATCAACCGGTGGTTGCAAGATTGGCGACAGCCATATCCATCATTGGGAATCGAAACTCGAATCCGCTGTGCAACAACCACGATGGAACCACCCTGCGGCTTTTGATGATCAACTCCGTCTCCGTTCGCAGGAGAAACGCGCCCGCCTCAAGCATCCATCGCGTCGCAGGCAGCCCGGCTCCAAATGGCGCGCCGCACACACGTCGAAACAACGCCATCATCTCCGCGTTGGTCAACGGATTCGGCGCCGCGAAATTGACCGGTCCGGAAAACTCTTCCTGTTCAATCAGCCATTCCACCGCCCGGCAGAAATCCTCCGCGTGAATCCACGAGACGAACTGCCGTCCACTGCCCATTCGACCACCCAACCCGAATCGAACCAACCGACGCAGCACTGGAAACACGCTATTGCGATAGTTGCCCAGCACCATGGCCGAACGCATCGCGACCTTGCGGGTCTCCGGTGTTGCCGCATCGGCAAACACCTGCTCCCATGCCCGTGCAACCTCGACGGAGAATTCATCTTTCGCTTCGAGTGTGGTGCCGATTTCGCCGTTCTCATCCCAGGCCGCGCCGAACGTATGCCGATAGATTGTCGCGGTGCTGGAATTCAACCACACCTTTGGGGGTTGCGCGCATTTCGCAATCGCTTCACCCAAAACCCGTGTCGAGTTCACGCGTGAATCCATGATGAGGCGCCGATTCGCCGTGGTGTACCGGCAATCCACCGTTCGCCCAGCGAGATTGATGACGGCACACGCGCCATTCAATTCCTCCACCCAATCCCCAGGCGATTCACCATCCCATCGGACGTATCGCATCGGACCGGCATAGCGAGGCACGTGACGCGACAAAACCGCCACCTCGTAGCAGCCGACGTGAGGAGGCTCTGACTTCGCGTTCAACGAGGAATGAGCCTCCTCACGTCGGCTGCTACGGCCAAAGTATTCGGCCAGCAATCGGCCAAGGAAACCACTGCCTCCGGCGAGTACGATTCTTTGATCACTTTTCATATTGCATCCTCCCAAGACTCTCCCATTCATGCGCGACATTGCGTATCAACAGAGCGCTGTCGAACTCCACGGAACCGACGGGAAACCGTTCGCGGTCCTGAAAAAAGCTCGACTCCACACGCTCGGCGAGCAGCGGTTCCATTCGCCAATCTGCGCAGTTAAGCCGCATTCCCTCGACGGCGTCACCGCATGAATTCGGTGACCAGCCACAGCCGCCGCGTTCAAAGAACGCCGACGCCTCGTCGAGCGATGCAAACACGGAACCGGCCGGCCATTCGTCCGTGATGCGACCGACGAACTTCACCCAATTGGACTGGTCATCGCTGGTAAACCCGACGCGAAAACGATTGGGCGATTCCCACACGTCGAACTTCGCCCGATGATGCACGCCCGGAAACACCCTGCCGCCCAGCAGCAGGTTTGCCCGTGAGTTTGTATCGCGGCGCGGAATGAAAACACCTTCGTGGGCACCGTCGCTCTCATCCCATTCCACGGCGATTCGATGCGCCGCGTTCTCCGAGCCAATCCCACACCACTCGGGCAGTCCAATCGGACGGATGCCCCGCAGCCGAATCATGCAGATGCCCGCCATGCCCCATCCGCGCACGAACTTTGGTCGAAATGGCGCGGGCAAAATTCCCTGCAACACCTCGAGGCGCACCCGGCAGTTCACGAGAATGCGGCGTTCCATGACGCCCGTCACACGCGGCATGGCCGACATTACGCCAGCAACAATGTTGGCGATTGCATTCATGGCAGTTCAAAAAAAGCGGCATGACGATGGCCGCAGTGTTTCGGGTTCTTCCTTCTCTTTCCCGGACCCGGATCAAATCTACAGAAACCGTCGATACAGTATCGATGCCGGGCGAACGCACCATATCCAAGGCCAGCCAAATATCTGACTCCAGGAATCGCCAGGAAAACGCCAAACGGCCACAACCACCAAACACGCCTGAACAACATCGCCCAGGCATCCACGCCATGCGAAACCTTTCCCTGACTGGCTCGCACATGCATGGCACTGAAAAGTTCGGGTTCGATGATTTCAGAAGTTTGGCCACGCCCGGCGTTTGCAATGGCATCCAATCGAATCCGCGTGATTCGAACAAACGCTGCACCATCATCACGGTTCGCGCACATACTCCACACTCCGCGTCGTAAAAAATCGTTCCCCGCGCTGCGTGTTTGCTCTTATTTTCTGTAAGTTCTGTCTTCACAGAAACGCCTTTCCAAAAAAATTTACTCACCCACCCAAACCAAGGAGTTTCAACACTTTGTCGCCCATTTTCATGAACTTCACCAACGCCTCGGGCGACCATTTTCGCACGTGCGCGTACCACGCCATGGTCGTCTGGAAGAAACCCTGCATCGCCTTCAAGCGATCACGCGTGTAAGGATCGGCTGATTTGTCTTTCTCCACTTCGGCAAGGCATTCATTGAGCATCGCCAGCGTCGGATCGATCTCCCGCTTCTTCCGTTCATCCAGCACCACTCGGAACATCTCCCAGGGGTCTTTCATCGATTCAAAATGGTCCCGCTTGTCACCCATTACATGGCTCAGCTTCACGATCCCCCACCCTTGAAGTTCTTTGAGACTGTTACTGACATTGGAACGCGCCACCTGAAGCGTCTCGACAATTTCCTCGGCATTGAGCGACTTGGGCGAGATGTAAAGCAGCGCGTGAATCTGCGCGACCGTCCGATTGATTCCCCACCGTGTTCCCATCTCCCCCCAGTGGAGGACGAACTTCTGTTGGATTGGGGTCAGGGCGGTCATTGCTTCGTTTATTTCTGTCTAAACAGAAATTACAGAAACAAATATACTCTGTCAAATGCTCTTTTGAAGTTTTTTGCCCACGGATGACGTGGATATGACTGGATTGGTAAACTGAAGAACTCGGCGCGGCAGAGCCGAAACCGCTCCCGCAACACCATCGGGCGCATCCGCACACTGCCCCCGGAGCGCGACTGTGCCTGAAAGGTCAGTCGCAGCAGCCTCTTCCGGGCGAATGCCTTGGAATGCACCACACCACTCGACTACCGAACGTGCTGCGGCTGGTGCTTCGCACACAGCCGCGCTCCGGCACGGGGGCAGCGTGCGGATGCGCCCAACACCATCCAAATCTGCCTTTTACCAACAACTTCGGTTCCTTCAGAATTCCAGTGACTGACAGGTAATCGGGACCGATGCCAACAATCAGGATGCATAGCCCCAGCGAAACCCGCCATGTTTCGCTTTTTGCGGCCCGCTGGCCGCTGACGGAGCGCCGATTTGTAACCGGCTTGGCGTGTACCCTTCGCGATGGGGGGGCAGCTTGACGATGAGCACTCGCAAGTTCACTCCGTGCGGTAAGCCGGCTGCAAGCCGGCGCTCCGTTTCATGGGGAGGACGTGCAACGCCAAAATCTTTGTCGTTGCAGCAAAGATTCGCGTGATTGTAGTAAGGCGGACTCGGACGATTTGTTCGCTGGCACGCGCGACTCGCGGGTTGTTGATGCGAAAAGAAAGCCTACCAGACAAGTTCTGTCACGGCGCTGACCAGATGATTAAGAAGCATCTCAGGCGCGACACCCAGTACGACGACGAGAATCGCCAGCAATCCAATGATTGAATGACCGAGAAAACCGACTTTCACCTTGAGAATCGGTCCAGTCGGTTTGGCGACGAACACCTGCTTGAGAATCTGCAGATAGTAGTAGAGCGACACGGCGCTCATCACGATACCGATGATGATGACCCACAGCATGCGCATGTTTTCCGGATCCGGTTTCAGCGCTTCGGCGAAGAGATAGATTTTGGCGACGAACCCGGTCAGTGGGGGAATGCCAGCCAGGCTCAGAATAAAAATCATCAAGCAGACGGAGAGCAACGGCGCCCGCCTGGACAAGCCGGCCAAATCGGTCAACGCAATGTCCCTCCCCTTCCCTTGAACGGCCGCAACCACTCCAAACGCACCAACGGTCGTCACGGCGTAGGTAATCACATAAAACAACAGCGGCGCGAGCGCCTGTTCACGCGGGATGAGCAGCCCCACGAGCAGGTAACCGCTGTGGGCGATGGCCGAATAGGCAAGCAACCGTCGCACACTGGTCTGACGCAAGGCGGCGAAGTTGCCGAAGATCATGGAGAACACCGCCAGGAATGCCACCATCGGCACCCATCCGATCATGCTTGCTTCCGCGCCCCTGCCCCATTCCCATCCGGCAAAGCCGATGAACAGGACCTTGGAGAAGACATAGATACCGGCAACTTTGGAAGCGGACGCGATGAGCACTGCGCTGGGCACCGGTGCCCCTTGATACACGTCAGGTGCCCAGAAATGAAACGGCACGATCGCCAGTTTGAAACCAAACCCGATCAAAATCATCGCCAGGCCCACATTCAGCAACGGGTCTCCTCCGCTGGCCTGCAAGGCAATTGCCAATCCACTCAACGTGATTTCACCCGTGAGGCCATACAGATAACTCAATCCGAAAAGGAGGAACGCAGCAGACATTCCGCCAAAGAGAAAATATTTCAACCCAGCTTCAGCCGAGGTCCGGTCCTTTTCGTTGAATGCCGTCAGCACGTAGAGACACAGGCTGGTCAACTCGAGTGAAATGAAGATCATCAACAGGTTTTCCGTGCTCACCAACAGCAGCATCCCAACCGCCGCCAGCAGCAACAGCGCATAATACTCCCCGACATGCCGGGTAAACCGCACCTCGGTGGCCAGTAAACCGGTGGCCACGACCAGTAGAAGGATGACCTTTTTGACCAGCTCATTGACCGGATTCAATACGAGCATTCCGCCGGAAATTGAAAGTTGATCCGGATAAGTGAACATCCACCCGGTTGCCGCCAGGCAGGCCAGCGTCGCGAATCCGGCGGCGATGCCCGTCCGATAGATTCGCGGGGTTTCCTTCATCGCCGTCAGATCGAAGGTCAGTATGAAGAGGGCCGCAATCGCGAGAATCAGTTCCGGCGCGCCCGAGTAGAGGATTTGTCCGTAGTAGGAGTTCACCAGCCGGCCCCCTTTCTCGCGGCGTCGAACAGCGGTGTTTCAAAAGCCGGTACGATCCAATCCAGCAACAGACTCGGATACAAGCCCACCCAGAGAGACACCAGCATGAGCATCCATGCTCCAATTTTTTCGGGAAGCGTTACAGGTGGAAACGGTTCAACCGACTCGGTCACCGAAGTGCCTTCCGGTGGAAAAAACACCAGTTGAATCACCTTCAACGTGTAGCCAACGCCAATGACAATTCCAAATCCTGCGATAACACTATAAAGTGGAAACGCCTGCCACGCGCCAATCAATACCTGAATCTCCGCCACGAATCCGCTGAAGCCCGGCATTCCCATGGACGCCAGCCCCGCCACCACGAACACGAACGTGACGAATGGTAGTTTTTTCGCCAGTTGCATGCCGGACAACTCCTGCAGGTCGCGGGTGTGGGTACGTTCGTAAATCATCCGTCCGACGACCGCGAACAGTAGTCCGGCGAGAATACCATGCGAAAACATCTGCAACACCGCCCCGCTCCAACCGATGACGTTCATGGTCGCGAGTCCCAACAACACAAAGCCCATGTGACTGACACTCGAATAACCGATGACGAATTTGAAATCCTTCTGTGTCCAGGCCACCATGGCGCCATAGACGATGCCAATGATGGCCAGTAGCGCGATTTCGTTCTGCCAGGCCTGAAGTCCCAGTGGAAATAACGTAATTGCCACCCGGAAGGCGCCATACGCACCCAGCTTCATCACCACTCCCGCCAGCAGCATCGATGCCGCCGTCGGAGCCGCGACATGGCCCGTCGGCGCCCACGTGTGAAACGGCCACATGCCCGCGAGAACGGCGAAGCCGACGAAAACCAACGGAAAGGCCCAGATCTGAAACGATTCCGGATACTCATGGGCCGCCAGTTGAAAGAGATCAAATGTATTTGCGTCAGCCACTACGTAGGCGGCCAGAATTCCAATCAACACCAGCGCGCTACCGGCAAAGGAATACAGCGCCAATTTCATCGCGCCGTACTCACGGCGAGTGGAACCCCAGATCGCGATCAGGAAATACTTTGGAATTATCGCGATTTCGTAGAACACGAACAGCAGGAACAAATCGAAACTCAGGAACACTCCATACACACCGCCGATCAACGTCAGGTAAAAGGCGAAATATTCCCGCACACGATGTTCGATGTTCCA
>CALBIE010000109.1 GCA_937893495.1 uncultured Verrucomicrobiales bacterium
TTCATTCAGCACTTCTGCGATTTGGCCTGCCTTGGTATTTCGGCCTGAAGTTCCTTCTCGAGGACACCCTTGCAGATGTTGATGCAATTGTCGCAGATGTAAACGCCCGGACCCGCGATGAGTTTCTTCACTTCCGCATGCGATTTACCGCAGAAGCTGCACATCGTCAATTTGCTGGGACGGGCCATGGCAAATCCTGAAACGCTTTATTCTGACTTCTCTTCAGTCGTGGGAAGTTCCTTACGGGAACTCACGACTGCATCGACGAGGCCGAATTCCTTCGCCTGTTCAGCGGACAGGAAATTGTCGCGGTCAGTGTCCTTCTGAACCTTCTCAAGTGTTTGCCCGCAATGCTTTGCCAGGATCGCATTCAAGCAGTCCCTCAATCGCAGAATCTCCTGCGCCTGAATGCTGATATCGCTGGCCTGACCCTGCACCCCGCCCCAGGGTTGGTGAATCATGATGCGCGCATTGGGCAGTGCGTTGCGCTTGCCTTTCGTGCCCGCAGCCAGGAGAACGGCGCCCATGCTGGCGGCCTGACCGATGCAGTAGGTGTTCACGTCGCAGGTCAAAAACTGCATTGTGTCATAAATCGCCAGCCCGGCAGTGACGCTTCCACCGGGGGAATTGATGTAAAGGTGAATGTCTTTCTTCGGATCACTCATCTGCAAAAACAGGAGCTGGGCGATGATGACGTTGGCGACCATATCATCCACCGGAGTGCCCAAAAATACGATGCGGTCAACCAGGAGACGCGAGTAGATGTCATAGCCGCGTTCACCGCGACCGGTCTGCTCGACCACATGCGGAACCAGAAAATTATTTGTAGTCATACTCAAAAGGTGCCGGAAACTAACGCCCTGATTCGGCATTGGTCAAGAGCCGGGCGTGGAAATACGCATGAAATATCATCTTTCGGCGGAATGGCAGCAATTCTCATTTTGGCAACGGAGCGCCGGCTGGTAGCCGGCTTCTGACCTGACGACACCGAAATCTGCTTTCCTTGCAGGCGGTTTAAGCCGATTGCAAATCGGCGCTCCACCGTTGGCGCGCAGGAACATCTCGCCTGGTCCAGTCCGCATTCTGTGACCGTGAAGTAATTCGATACGGCGACGTCTTTGCGCCGGGTGAGGGCACCCGGCCTACCAACAACGTCGTGCGTCACTGAATCGAAGGAATTAACCCTCTGCGTCCCTCTGTGTTAAATCAAGTTGACCATCAACACGGAGAACACGGAGAGAATCCACAGAGTTTAAGAATGGAGACCGTGCCGAGCGGGCACTCGGCGCTCGTGTGCCCGGCAGGGGCCGGTTCTATCGGGTTCACTAGTAACCGCCGGGATCAGGAGGCGGACTCCATGGAAATCCGCCTATTGACCTCGGTGGCTACATACGGCGAATGGTTTTTCGCTGGCTGCCTGCCCTTGTTAGCCACTCGTATCATGGCTGCGTTTCCAGTTTTCCAGCGCGTTCGACGCCGAGTCGCTCTCCGCCGCTTTCTTGCTTTTCCCGTTTCCACGGCCGAGCTCCTCGCCCCGATAATATACCGCGCATTCGAACTCGCGGTCATGGTCCGGCCCGGAGACGCTGAGCATATCGTAGAGCGGTTGGTCGGAGGAAATCGCTTGCAGAATCTCCTGCAACTCGCCTTTCGGATTGCCGAGCACCGGCAGGACATCCACCTCTCCAAGTCGATGTTGAAACTCGGCGAGAATCAAAACCCGCGCCGCGTCAAAACCACCGTCGAGGTACACCGCCCCAATCAATGCCTCGTAAACGTCAGCCAGTGTCGATGGTCGTTTGCGGCCGTGGTTCAATTCTTCTCCCCGACTGAGAATCAGTTCTTCGCCCAATTTCAACCGTCGGCTCTGGCTGGCCAACGCGTCACGATTGACCAGCCGTGCGCGGCCCTTCGTCAGCGGTCCCTCGCTGGCATCCGGAAATTTTGCATAAAGTTCGTGTGACAGCACCAGTTGCAACACCGAGTCGCCGAGGAATTCCAGCCGCTGATTGTTCTGGATGCTCCCGCCCTGTTCGTGCCCCACGGAGGGATGGGTCAGCGCCAGTCGGAGAAGTTCGATATCAACGAAAGTATAGCCCAGGCGGGCCTGTAGATCGGCAAATTGAGGCACAAACTATTCGAGTTATGTCGGCAAAGGGAGGGCGGCGGCGCGATTCGAATACGCGTCGCAGCGCTTCATTTGCGGACGGTTTCAGGCATTGGTCGTTTCGGGCTCGGATTCTGCGACAACCTCTTCAGCCGCGAGGGTGTCCGTTTGATCGTCACTCGCTTCGGCCTCGCCCGTGTCCGGCGCGGGTGCGGGTGCGGGAGGTTTGCCGGCGAGTCCGTATTCGAGGAGGTCGGCGACCTGGCGTTGGACCGTTTCAAGCAAGTTGAGTTGCAGGGCCGGATCCGGAATCGTGAACACATCACCCGTCTTGGGATGTTCGTAAATGAAAACCCGATGGCCTTCCTCGGTCACCTGGTCTTTGACCTTGATGATGCGCTTTCGCTCGAGCATGACGGCGAGAATGTACGAAGCCGCCAGATACTTAGGGTCGTTGAGTTCAACCAGTTCCTTCAAAAGGCTTTCGGCCGTCGATTTCTGAATGGCATCCGGTGGCGTCGGCGGGGGAGGTTCGTAGGTCCCTTGCCAGTGCGAAAGAAAACCTTCCCGCTTCTTAAAATCGGCACTGAATTTGTCCTGCCAGCAGGCATCGCACAAATCCTTCCGAACCAGGTCAGGGGCATCGGTCACCAGCAGCGTGTGATAGAGCTGTTTGTCAACAAAACCCTGTTCGCACTCTTCGCAGGCATGGGCGCGGGATTGGATATTCCAGTCGTTCATCAAAAAAGTTGTCTAATGCATTCTGCTGCTTACGATTCCCGATTATCGGCAACCGGCAATCAAACTCAACTTCAATCCCATGAACCCTGAACTTCAGCACAAGCTCAAACAGGTGCGCCAGTTACTCAAGGCCAACGGTGCCGAAGCCGCACTGCTTGGACTGACTTCAAACTTCTCCTGGCTCGCTTGCGGCGGGGAGGCCCACGTCCCGTTAAACACGGATCGCGCCTTCGGACACCTCGTCGTTACCCCGAAAGACTTCATCGTTCTCGCCAATCGCATCGAGATGCCCCGGCTCGAAGCCGAGGTTCTCAAAGGCCTCGGTGCGCGGCCGATCATTTATGATTGGTTCGATGGCAGCGGGTTGACTGCCTTCAAAAAAATTGCCAATCCCCGCAAAACGATTTCGGACTGCGGCGATTTCGGCACCCAAAGCAAGCCCGGCCTGATTCATCCGTTGCATTATTCGCTGTTACCGCAGGAAGTGCGGCGGTTGAAGGCGCTTGGCCGGGCGGCGGAATCCGCACTGAACGAGACCTGCCGAGAATTGCAGCCCGGTTGGACCGAGTTTCAGATTGCCGGCCATCTTGCCGAGCGGTGCTGGGAGCGAAACCTGACGCCCATTGTTTTGCTGGTGGCAACCGATGAACGCACGCGAAATTTTCGCCACCCGCAGGTCAGCCGGAAGAAACTGCGCAAGCATGCCAAACTTGTGTTGTCTGCGCGCCAGCATGGATTGATCGTTCCAATGACCCGCATTGTACACTTCGGCAAGCTGTCGCACGATTTGCGGGATCGCCATGACGCTGTTTGCCTGGTGGATTCGACCCTCCACTTGAACACGAGGGTCGGCACGCCAATCGGTGAAATTTTCGAGCGCGCTCAGGCGGCTTATCGCGAAGTTGGTTTTGCCGATGAATGGAAACTCCATCATCAGGGCGGTCCCTGCGGTTATCTCGGTCGCGATTATCTGGGCTCACCGACGGCATCGGGAGTCGTGCTTCCGAATCAACCCTTTGCGTGGAACCCTTCCATCACTGGCTCAAAGAGCGAGGACACAATTCTCGCCACCGTCAAAGGACCTCAAGTCATCACCGAAGCGAGGGACTGGCCGATGGTGACGATCGAAATGGACGACCGCACCTGGCAACGGCCGGATATCCTGATCCGCTAATTTCCCCCGCTCAGTTGTTGCCACAAACTCCGGGCCGGTCCGTAATCGGGATCCAGCGTCAGCGCGAGTCGGGTCGCCTCCATGGCTTCCTGTCGCCGATTCAATTTCATCAGGATGGTCGCCCGGGCATAGGGGATACGCGCGGATTGATGGTCGATCTTTTCCGCCTTTTGGAGAGCGACAATGGCTTCTCCGGGTTGGTTGAGCGAACTGTGAGCCAGGCCCAGATTATACCAGGCATTGGCGTGTTGCGGTTCGAGTTTTACGGTCGCTTCCAGTTCGCGTTTCGCTCCCTCCAGGTCGTTGATTTCATTCAATCCCAGCGCCAGCTTGTAACGATACTCGGCCTGAGTCGGTGCCAGGCGGATGGCCGCGCGCAGTTGTTCAATTGCTTCGACGGGTTGGTTCATCACACTCAGGGCGACGGCCAGTTCGTGATGCGGCGGCGCGGAATTGGTATCCCACGTCGAGGCCTTGCGGAAATATTCGGCGGCCCGTTGAGGGTTGTTGCGATCAAAGTGAAAGACCCCTTGCTGCATCAAACCGGCCGGTTGATCCGCCGTTTGCGCGAAGTAATTGAGCAGTTCCTTGCCCGCTGGATGATTGGTTTCAATCGTTGCTCGCAATATCCAGGCGGCGTCGATGCGCACCTTGCGGACGGGATCGGTCAGGAGATTGTGCATCGCGGCGTTCTCGCGGGTGTTCGGTCGTTGCGCGAGTGGTTCCAGCGATAGCGCGGCCGTCCCGCGAACGAGCGGATGCTTGTCGGTCAAACGCTTGAGCAGTTCCTCCTGTACTGTCGGTTCATTCAGCCAGCGGCGCATCAATCCCGCACTGGCCGCGCGCCAGAGGAAATTGGTCTCAGTCTGCGCCATCTTGATCAGGTTGATGTGCGAACCCGGTGCGTTCGTTTTTGCCATGGCCACCATTTGCGCGCGCTGGCGGTAAGGCGTGTTCATCTTGTCGCCATACCACTCGTTGACCGTGGCGAGCATCCAGTCGTTACCCTTTTCGGCGTGGCAACGGCCGCAGGCATTCGGAATCCCAAACTGCTTCGTGAGCAACGGGTCGGGAATCGTGAAACCGTGGTCGCGACGCGGGTGCCGCTGCATGTACGTGGTCAAGGGCATGTGGCAATCCACGCAGCGTCCGCCCGGCTGATCGATCGATTTGTGATGACTGTGCGCCAGAGGATCGATGCCGGGAATGCCCTCAACCTTGCCGTTGTGGCAATACATGCACATCTGGTTGCCGGGCAGACGCAGTTTGGTCGAGTGGGGTTCGTGGCAGTCGAAACACCGCACGCCGGCCGAGTGCATCCGACTGCTCAGGAACGAGGTGAATTCGTAATCCTCATCGCGGATTTGTCCATCGGCATAAAAAATGTCCGTCTCGTCCGGGAACACAAGCGAGTGGTGATCGTAAAAGCTTTGGCCGGGAATGAAGTCGCCGGTGAGCTCGGTTCGCCGCGCGTGGCAGGGGCCGCAGTTGTCCCGATACTGATCGCGGTCAAAATATTTCGCCGTCGGATCAACGACCGGTTTGGAAAGGGCATTGACATATTTGTTCTGCCAATCCGCATGATCCTTCATCGGTCCATGGCAGGATTCGCAACCAACACCCATTTCCGCCATTCGGGTATGATACGAATCGGTCTTCGAATCATAGTTCTTCCGCAGGCGGGTATTGTGGCAACTGGCGCACATGGCGTTCCAGTTCATGCCCCGTCCCGTCCAATGCCCCCACTCGCCGGGTCGGCGATCCTCGTCGCCATAGACGTTGAACCACTCTTTCTTGTGCGGATCCCAGGCCATTTCCGCTGCCTGCACGCGCCCGTTGTCATTCTCGGTCATGAATTGCAGCAAGGGGCTTACGCCAATCACACGGGTCATCTTGTACGGATCAACTTTTCCGCTTAGCCCGAGCGTCTGGAGGACCAGATCCTGACCCGCTGTCGTGGCCGTGGATGTTTGCGTCGCATGCTTGATGGAGCGCGGTGGATCGAACGCATCCTTGTCGATTGCCGGGTCAACGGGCCGCTCGGCCAATGCGTGATGCGAACTCTCCCAGAGTTTGAATTGTTCTTCATGGCAATCGCGGCAAGACCTGGAACCGGCGTATTTTGCGAACACCTCTTCGTCGGCTTCCTTTGCGATGGTCGAGTTGAACACACCCGGTTTGGGAATGGGTTTCGATCCCGGTTGAATCAACTTCGTCAGTCCGTATCCGCCCAGGATAGCAACCGCAAATACGACCGCGTAGAATCCGTATGATGAATTCGCGGTCTTCACAGCCGCCGCTTTCACGACCGGTGGTTGTCCGACCTTCGGTGAACTGCCATCGGTTTTGTTTCTGGCTTTTTTTCGTTTTGAACCCATGTTTTCGGGAAAAGTGGTGAGAGTTTTGTCCACTCGGTGCGTCAAAACAAGTCGGTTTCGGGATTAATTCCGGCCGCCAATCATCAAGCTGAAATAGAAACATGAAAATCCAGACTTTATTTATTCCCGCAATTGCAACCGCCATTTCCATTTCCTCCACGATGGCGGCCGAGATTGGCATGAAGGCACCGTCCCTCAGCATCGCCGAATGGGTCAAGGGCAAGCCCGTCGATGTTGCGGGCAAAGGCATCAAGGTCATCGAGTTCTGGGCGACCTGGTGCGGCCCCTGCAAGGAAAGCATCCCGCATCTCACTGATCTTCAGCATCGTTTGAAAAAGAGTGGCGTGACGATTGTCGGCATCACGGACGAAGACCGAAAAACGGTGGACCGGTTTCTGAAACTTCAGGGAGTAGCCATGGACTACACGGTCGCGATCGACAAGGGTGAGAAGTCATTCAAGGACTATATGGAGGCCTTCGGCATCGACGGGATTCCGCATGCCTTTGTGGTCAACGCCAAAGGTCTCATTGCATGGGAAGGCCATCCGGCGGAGGGACTCGACAACGCCCTGGAACAAATGATTGCGGGCAAATATGACATCGCCAGGGAACGTGTGGACCGCAAGGCGAGCCGATTGCTGGAGCAATATTTTGAAATGGCGCACCACGACGACCACCCGGAGAAGGAACTCAAAGCGCTGGGTGAAAAGATTCTGAAGGATCTAGGGAACCTGCCGGACAAGCTCAACACGTTTTCGTGGCTGCTACTGACGGAGGAACACGTTGAACATCGTGACAAGCCGTTGGCGTTGCGCGCCGTGCAACGCGCCAACCAGGTGACCCGCGGCAAATCCGTCAATATTCTGGACACCCTGGCCAAGGCGTATTTCGACAACGGAAAGGCCGTCCAAGCTGTCGCCGCGCAGAAGGAGGCAATCAAGCTCAGTGACGACACTGAACAGATCGAGCGTTTCAATGGACGCCTGAAGACTTATCAGGCCGGGTTGAAGAAGTAAGAGGCCGGTCGATCCGGGCTGGAATGAAGGTCGGGTGCTCGCACCCGGCGTTTGGGGAGAACCGATTTCCTCCGCCCCGGGTGAGGGCACCCGGCCTGCACTGGGTTTCATCCCGCGCACATTTACGAACTCGCGCTGGTGTAGCGTTTCACCGCGAAGCGTGCGTCAGCCTTTCAGCAGAGTCAGCAATTTGGGTAGATTGCATGAATAGTGATCGGCCATTCCCATCGACTTGCGTGTTTGTGATACGAGCACGCAGTGGTCCGCGTTGACCATCGCCGCCCTTGCCTGATGCCTTCGAAAGTCCTGCGGCGACGGATTGCTCGTCAACTTGATTTCTATTGCCCAGATTTTCCCGCGGAGCTCGAAAAGCAGATCGATTTCATGACCGTCGGACGTTCGAAGGAAATACGGCTCGACCCGCCGCCCTTGAATTTCCAACCAGCCGAGAACCTGCTCGATTACAAATCCCTCCCAACTGGCACCCACCCAGGGCTGCGACAAAAGCGCTTCATTCGAAGCAATGCCGAGATAGCCGTGCAACAATCCTGTATCGCGCCAGTAGACTTTCGGGCTCTTGACGAGGCGCTTGTTGATGTTGGCGTGCCACGGCTGTAGTCGGCGAATCAGGTAGGCACCTTCGAGAAAGTCGAGGTAGCCGTTGACCGTGTGGTAGGACAAACCAAGACTCTTGGCGATTTGCGACGCGTTCCAGGCCTGCCCATGCACGGCCGCCAGCATTTTCAACAGTCGATGAGTTACCATCGGCTTTGCCGGCAGGCCCCACTGTGGCAGGTCGCGGTCCACCAGCAACCGCAGATAGTCCTGCTGCCATTGGGGATAACTTTGAGAATCGAGTATTCCTCCGTCCGGGAAGCCGCCCTGCATCCACAAATCATTGAGGTGCCCGTTTGGAATCTCTTGCAAGTGGAATGGAGCAAGTTCCACCAACGATAATCGACCGGCCAGCGATTCGGAAACCTGTTGCATCAGTGCCGGGGATATCGATCCAAGCAGAAGGAATTGCCCCTTGCGCTTTCGGGCAGAATCAATGGCGCCGCGAATTCGGGGAAAGACTTCCGGCCAGGCTTGCGCTTCATCCAGAACCGTCATCGAACGGGATCGATCCACGGAATCCCACTCGAGATCGAGCCGCAGCCGGTCGGTGTCCTGTTCCAGATCGTAGTAGTTTGCCGACATCATCCGGGCCAAAGTGGTCTTGCCACACTGGCGTGGCCCGAGTAAAGCCACGGCTGGATACTCCCGGAGCCGTTGACGCAGAAGTGCCTCAATCCGTCGTCGAATCATTTTTGTAAATTAGCAACTTATTTCTATTTTACAAGATTTGAGTTCTCAATGTGACTTGTGCGAAGCTGAAATTACGCGGGTGCCCTCGCGCGCCGATGGGGCTCGATTGGTGCCGGTGCGTTGTGTGAGGGCCTACGGCCTACAGAGTATTTCTGCCTCTGCTTAATCATGAACTCGCGCTCGTATAGCGTTTTACCGCGAAGCGCCAGGTCCATTCAGAGGCGGCGAAGCAAAGCAGCCCCATGGCGAACAGGAGGACGATTTCGAAGGGTGACGCCAGTTTATTCGCGAGCAGTTTCACCGGTACGTTGGACACCAGCAGCATGGGCACGACAAAAGTAAAAAACGTCTTGAACATTCCGCGAAACGCCTCGTCCGGCAGGCGGGCGATGTTGAATAGGTTGTAATATCCCCAGACGATTCCCTGCGCCTTTACGCTCCAGAAGCTGATGCAGGCCAGCATCAGCATGAGCGAGTAGTGCATCATCACGCCAACCAGCGCGAGGCTGAGGAAGCCGGCGATTTGCCAGAGGGACGGCGCCAGGTTCAGTTTGACCGCGGCAAAGACCATGACGGCGAGCGCGGAGCCGGCGTTGACGAATCCGCCGAGATCGACGTTGCGCAAGGAAATCAGGAAGCGCGTGTTCACCGGCAGCAACAACATGAAATCCAGTTTGCCGGTGCGGATGTTTTCGGACAGGGCCGTGATGTTGCCCAGAAAGAACGCCTGAAAAATCTGCTGAATGAAGTGACTGCCTCCCATCAGCATGACCACCTGCCATTTCGTCCAGGTCCCGATCGTGTCGGTGTGCAGGTAAAGCACGTTGATGAACAGCAGTTGCATGGCGAACCACAACATCTCCACGACGATCCACATGAGGAAGTTCGTCTTGAACGTCATCTCGCGCACGACGGAGTTACGCCACAAGGCCGCGTAAACGCCGGCGTAACGGCCGAAGGTGCCGTTTGTGATCGGTCGCTGCCCTGTGGGTGGGTGATTCATGGGTTGCCGTGAAATATCCAATCATCAATGACCGATGACCAGAAAACCTGGCGGGCGCAGGATGGATCGTTGGTCATTGGATATTGGGATTTGATCATTTTGTCACCCTCCGTACGCACCGTATCGCCTGATGCCCCGGTGCCAGACGAAACGGGCCAGACAGAATGCCAGCACCACCCACATTGCCTGAATGCAGATTCCGGCAATCAATTCCGGCCCGGTGGTTCGACCGAGATATACGCTGACGGGGAAGAAAAGCATGTAGGGAAACGGCGTGAATTGCAGCGCGTCATGAACTGCAGGCGGCAGGATGTCCAACGGAAACATATGCCCCCCGGCCACGTATTCAAAGGCGAACAGAATGAAGATGAGCGTCGCGACCTCCAGCACCCAGAAAGCGAGCAGCGCCATCGTGAAGCTGGTAAGGAATTGCAGTAGTGCCGTCAGGATCACGGATAATGTAAACCACCCTGCCGTCGCCCAATCCGCAGGCAGCACGAAGTGTTCGCGCAGGTAGAAGATGAACAATCCGATGGGTAGAATAGCGCAGGCGGTGTAGATCGCCCGACCAGAGAAAAACAGACAAAATCGGTAGGTGAGATAATCAATCGGCTTGACCATGAACTGGCTGATTTGGCCTTCGCGAATGTCGGCGGCAATTTGCCAGTCATCCTCGGTGACTGCGGTGAACATATCCACCACCGTGACGACCAGGTAATACGAAATCATTTGTGAGAGTTGATACCCGGCCACATCGCCGCCTTCACCTTTGCCTTCATAAATCGTGCGCCAGACAAAGAGCATGGCGGTAAGGGGAACCAGTGTGAACGCGGCGCGAAAGAGAAAATTGAATCGGTACACCAGCGTGTTCTGGATGCCGATGTTGAAAACGTGCAGGTATTTTCTCACAACGCGGTCGGTTCAGTTTTCCGCGGACGCTGCCGCAGAATGGGTCGCAATCCGCGATGAGAGTCGCCGGTTATCAGACCGCTAAAAATGTAGCAGCCGACGTGAGGAGGCTCTGATTTCATAAGTTTTTCCGAAGGAGTTTGAGCCTCCCGCCTTCGCTCAGCTATGGCGCGGCACGCGTTACCTCGGCTGCTACCATAGATTGAGTTTTTGAAGGGCAGTCAGAGCTCAATTCGCCTCCAGCCCTCACTTGCGAAAGTTTTTGATCATCTCCTGTAGATAACCGTAGGCGCGTTTTCCGGTGACATCCCAGTTCAGGCGGGTCTTGTATTCATTCCAGGCGGAATGGGCCAGGCCGCGATAACGGTCATAGTCCTTGAAGTGATTTTCGATGAAGTCGGCGTACACGGCCGGGGATGAATCCGGCGGAAACGTTTCGCCGTTGCCGCCGGATCGCACGGCGGTGGGTATTCCACCCGCCTTGGTCGCCACGCTGGGAACGCCGAACGAGGCCGCTTCACAAAAGACGATTCCAAACGCCTCGGCTCGCGATGGCACGATGAGGAAATGCGAGCCGGCAATGGTGTCGTTGAAGAGTTTGAGCCCGTCTGGATCGGCCTTGTTGATGAAACCGAGCCTGCGAACGCAATCTGGCAATGACTGGCCGCGCGGGGGTTCCGAGCCAATCAGGGTGAGGGTCGTCGGAAGTCCGCGACGGTTGAGTTCCTCGGTCACCGCGACGACCGTGTCGCCGCCCTTGCGTTTCCAGCGCTTGCCCAGGAACAAAAGGTGACAATGGTCCGTGGGTCGTTGCTCGATCAATTGCGCGACCTGTTCATCGGTCCGATCGCATTCAATGTTGGCGCCGAAGGGCAGCACTTTAATCTTATCCGGATCAACGCCGTAAATATCGATGGCGGCGTCCCGCGCCCAGTCACAGGCGTAAATAATCAGGTTGGCGCGATGCAGTGCCCGGCGTTCCCAGTCGTGAGCGCGCTGGATGGTGGCTGCGGGCAGTTTGTCGAATTGCGGATAGGCATCCAGCATGCAACCAAAGTTGGAATCGCTGAAGTAGGCGATCGGCAGGTCGCTCTGGAACTCGGACAGATACTCGGTATGCGTGCAAAAGATGGCATCGGCTTTGACGTTTTTCATCTTCGCCATCGCCTGCCTGCCCCAACTTTTAACGATGGACGGTTCGCGGATTTCCAGCATCCGTTTGCCGAGCATTCGATACCAGCGGCGGCGAATTTTCATGCCGAGGGAGTCCTTCGAACCCAGTGGTCCGAGGTATTCAAACTCCGCGCCTTGGCGGCGAACGGATTCGGCGATGTAATACGACAGGCCCGACCAACCATTGATATCGTGC
>CALBIE010000110.1 GCA_937893495.1 uncultured Verrucomicrobiales bacterium
ATTCTGAAATCACGTGGTGGATAGATGAAAATACTGGTCTGTCCGCGCGTGGTCGCTTCCGGAAGGGGCAGGTGAGTCGGATCCGAATCATGATTCTGCGTGACCCATTGACTGGCTACAGATTCGAGAACTCGAACGGTTGTCGTCCCGACGGCGAAAATCCGGTTGCCGCCGGCCTTAGCCTGATTAATTGCCCGTGCAGTCGGCTCCGGCAGTTCGAACCGCTCCTCATGCATTTTATGCTTCTCAATGTCTTCGACTTTTACGGGAGCGAAAGTGCCGAGGCCAACGTGAAGCGTAACGAAGTGGACATGAACGCCTTTCGCTTTAATGCGCTTTAACAACTCGGGTGTGAAATGGAGTCCGGCGGTGGGCGCGGCAGCCGAGCCGCGTGGTTCAGCGTAAACGGTTTGATACCGGCCGATGTCTTGTTCGTTGTCGGCGGTTGAGTCCCGGGTGATGTACGGAGGCAACGGCGTTTCACCAATAATGTCGAGGTCCGTCAAAATATTTTCCGTGCCGGAAAATACGATTCGACAATGACCTTCGTCGTTCTTCGCGATGACTTCCGCAATCAGAGCAGTTGGGTTTTGTTTTCGGTCATTTAGCGTGATTCGGGTGCCCGGCCGGACTCGTTTTCCCGGCTTGAGCATCGCCCACCAGTCATTCGTGGCGTTCTCCTCAACGAGCAGCATCTCAACTTTTCCTCCGGAATCGGGTTTTTGACCACGAATTCGAGCTGGAATGACGCGCGAATTGTTCAGAACCAGAACATCGCCCGGGTGGAGCCAATCGGTCAGATCCGCGAAACATTGGTGACGGATTTCTCCCGTGGCTCGATTCATCGTCAGCAGGCGCGACTGATCGCGTTGATCGGCCGGGTGCTGAGCAATTAGCTCCTCAGGCAAAGGGAAATCAAAGTCCACCGTTCGCATCGGCCGGCATTAAAAGGGGAAATTGTTTAAGAAACAACTCGTTGGATAGGTGGGCAGAAGAAAAAAAGATGAAGTTTTTTTGGATTGCTTATTGACCGCTCTGGGGAGGCTGGACTACAAAATGGGGCGGTGTGGGGCGAAGTGGGTCGATGTGGTTTGGCCTCACAGCACCGAATGACAGCAACGAACTCCATAAAGCGCGTGTCGTACAAGTGGTATTATCGTCATGGTGTAGACGAGAAGCGTCGCGTCCAGATCCCGGCCAAGTGGCGGAGCGCGGAGGATTCTTCCTATACGGTGACCTTCTGGGAGGCAAACGGTGCTGATTGCCCCTGCCTGCTGGTAATGCCGATGCGGACGTTCGAGCGGTTGGAAGCGCAGTTGGAGGTGATGCCCTTCGGGGACCCGATGTCGGAATCGTTGCGTCGTATTCTTGGTACTGCATCAGATGAGGTCTCGGTGGATCGGGCCGGGAGGATTTGCCTGCCGGACGAACTCGCCAAGGTAGCACGGTTGAACGGGGATGCAATGCTGGTTGGCTGTCTCGATCGATTTCAAATTTGGAATCCTGACGTTTACGAAAAGGTCAAGTCGCTGGACCTCGCTCACAAGTCGGCGGCAATCAAAATGATTTAAGCGTATGGGCCTGCTCAATTTTTTAGCGGCCAGCAAAAGCCTGAGAGGGTTGGTTGCCCGCCGCGCACATCGGGTGATGCCGCCCGCCACTCTGATTCCGAATTTTAATGTCGCCCCCGAGGTTGCCGAGCGGGTTGAGCGGATTCGGGGCCGTCGCCGGGATGAGGACCCGTTCGCCCTGGCTAAGCGGGCAACGTTCGAGTCGGTCAAGACACCCAAGTTTCGCAGCACCTTTCGACCGGAGACAATTCGACCAAACGTCCAGACGCCCCTTGTCGCACCCGTGCCGACTGTTGAGGAACCGAGGCCGGGTGGGCAAGGGACGCCCTGGATGGAGAAACTCAGAATGGCTCGGCGCGAAGCTGTTTCGGTGGTGAATGGGAAGCAGGGCAACGGGCAGAGACAGTTTCGGCGACCGGCGGCGATTCAGTCACAGCCTGTCCCGCGCCGCCAGCGGTTGCCCAGTTGGATGACCTCAGGGGCTATGAAAACGATGAAAGCATGACGAAACGTGACCAATTCAGTGCACATCCCGGTGATGCCGGAGGAAGTGCTGTTGGCGTTGAACCCCATTTCGGGGGGGCGATACACCGACGGCACGGTCGGTTTGGGTGGACACGCAGCAGCCATTTTGAGGCGGAGCGCCCCGGATGGATGGCTATATGGCTGCGATCACGATCAGGAAGCCGTCCGAGCATCAGTTGAGCGATTGGCGGAATTTGCGGGCCGGTTCGAGATTCGGCGCGGAAGTTTTGCCGAGTTGGCCGACTGGGTTCCGGCGGGTGATTGCGATGGTGTCCTGTTGGACCTGGGTATGAGTTCCTGGCAACTGGATCGGCCGGAGCGCGGCTTCAGTTTTATGCAGGACGGACCGCTGGACATGCGAATGGATGATCGGCAGGCGCGAACGGCGGCGGACTTGGTGAACAACGAACTGCCGGATGAGTTGATAAATATTTTTCGACGATATGGCGATGAACCGAATGCCAGAAAGATTGCCGGTGCAATTGAGAATTTCCGGACGGCCACCCCGTTCGAAACAACGAAACAATTGGCTGACCTGATCTCACAGACCTGCCCTCGTTACGGGCGAAAGAAACATCCGGCCACTCGGGTGTTCCAGGCGCTGCGGATCGCCGTGAACAACGAGATGGCGGTCCTGGCGGATGGACTTGAAAGCGCGATGACAATTTTAAAGCCAGGCGGAAGACTCGCCGTGATTTCTTTCCATTCTCTGGAAGACCGGATGGTGAAGGTATTCGGGCGGCGCTGGGAGCGGGATTACGAAGTGCCGGGTGACGTGGATATTCCGGAACTTCGCCGGCCCGTGCCGCCGAGATTGCGCCGGGTAAATCGCAAGGCGATATGTCCGACGGCTGATGAGATAACCGCAAATCCCCGATCGCGCAGTGCGCAGTTGCGGGTCTTTGAAAAGATATAATCAGTTTGCCCTCAGATGAACACAGATCGACACAGATGGGAATGCCGGGAGGACGTCGCCTCCATGAATTGCGACCCGGTGTTCAGTGAATTCCGGGCTATGGCCTGAGCCCGTTATCCGCGTTCATCTGTGTCCATCTGCGGGCAATTGGTAGGACGAACAGATAAAAGTAATGTCGAGAAATCGAAAAAGACAAACGGGCGGTGTTCGCCCCGGGCCGGTCATCAAGGCACTGCTTTTGTGCCTCTGCATCGGGCTCGGTGGCGTGGGTTACGTCTGGCAGAAAAACCAGATCTACAAACTCGGCCAAAGCATGCGGCAAAACGAAAAGAAATACATTCGCGTCCAGCAGGAAAACAAGAGCCGGATGAATCATCTGACGCAGTTTCGTTCGACCGTCTATCTGGAGGAACGAATCAAAGCTTTGAAACTCGGGCTCGAGATGCCGAGCCCGGGGAGAGTGATCACCTTGCCGGATTTACCGATGTCTATCGACGACGATGCTGCAGCGAAGCGATATGTCGCTGCGGCAGACGAAGACGAAATTGAGGCTGCTCGCACGCAGCAACGAAAGTAGAAATGATTCAGGCTTATCAAAACCGCCGATTGTGGATGCTGAGCATCCTGCTGGTGATCGCTTTCTGCGGGCTTGGCTACCGGCTCGTGGATCTGCAGGTGCAGCGCCATCCGCGTTTGCTGAAAGAGGCACAGCGGAATACGGATCAGGTGGAACTGCTCAATCCGCGCCGGGGCGATATTCGCGATATCCGGGGCAAACTGCTGGCGACGAGTCTGCCGGCCAAAACGGTCTTCGCGGATCCGGCGTTCATCGGCGAGTATCGTTCCGATATTGCTCGCGCCATTGCCCCGCATTTGCGGATGAGCGAGTGGACAATTTTCGACAGCCTGAAACCAGCGGTTCGGATGCGCACAAATGACAATGTCGTGTCGCTGGTGACGAATCGCTACGTGGTGCTGGAGCGAAAAGTCCCGGTTGAACGGTGGCTTCAGGTGTCCAATGCGATGGCGAACCTTACCTTTGGTGAAGATGAAAAGAAACTGCCGAAGAAGCAGCGTCAATTCTTCCGGAATCTTCGGAAAATGGGCATCAACGCAGATCAGGTTGAGGATACCATTCGGGTTTATCCAAATAAAAGCCTGGCCGCCCATGTGCTCGGATTTGCAGGCACCCGGGAAATCGAAATCAACAATCGGAGAGCCATCGAACCGGTTGGCATCGAGGGCATTGAGTTGGCGTTTAATTCGAAACTCAATGGCGCGCCGGGTTGGCGAATCAGCGAGAAAGATCGTCGTCAGCGCGAAATCGCAATGAAGCGGGTGTACGAAATCGAACCGCGCAACGGACTGGACGTGATCCTGACCATTGATACGGGTTTGCAGCACATCGTTGAAGATGAGTTGGCCAAAATGGTGAAACAGTTTGAACCGGAAAGCGCCACGGTAGTCGTCGTTCGACCGGCAACGGGAGAAATTGCGGCCATGGCGACCTTGCCGACGTTCGATTCAAATCAACCCGGTGTTGTGCCGGCGGGCTTTCGACGTAATCGGGCAATCATGGATGTGTATGAGCCAGGGTCCACCTTCAAGATTGTCGTGGTTGCCGCCGCTTACGAAGAGAGAATATCAAAGCCAACCGACATGGTCTATTGCGAGAACGGATCGTTCACCTACGCTGGCAAGGTGTTGCGGGACGATCATCGTCTCGGATGGCTTTCCGTCGAGGGAGTCATTACCCACTCGTCAAACATCGGCGCCGCAAAGATTGGTCTCAAATTGGGATCAAATCGACTCTATAGCTACGTGCGGCGCTTCGGGTTTGGCGAATTGAGCGGAGTTTCACTCTACGGTGAGGTGCGTGGAATTGTCTATCCGGTGCGCAAGTGGTCCGGATTGTCAATTACCCGGATTCCAATGGGACACGAAGTTGCGGTAACACCCCTGCAAATCACCATGGCAATGGCGGCGATTGCGAACGAAGGGAAACTGATGCGACCGAAACTGGTGGATCGGCTGGAAGATTCCTCTGGTCAAGTTGCCGTGCGATACGCCCCGGAAATGGTTCGCCAGGTTATCAGCAAGAAATCGGCGCACCGAATGGTGGAGGCGTTGAAGACCGTTGTTTCGACTAATGGAACCGCCGTGAAGGCAAAAATGGAATACTACACTGCGGCGGGAAAAACCGGCACGGCACAAAAAGCTGGTGCAGGTGGCTATGTTCGGGGGAAATACATTGCTTCGTTCATTGGTTTCTTTCCGGCCGACCGCCCCGAACTGGTCATCAGCGTGATCGTAAACGAACCCAAAACCGGCTACTACGGTGGCCAGGTTTGCGCGCCGTGTTTTCGGGAAATCGCTTTACGCTCAGCCAATTACCTTAACATTCAACCGGACATCATCGGCCTGTCTGATTCATTGCAGACCCAGGTAAATCGACGTCCGGCACGCTGGCCAATCACTGTCGCTCGAAAATGAACATGCCGCTTCATCAACTAATCGCGGCCACCGACGCAGTTGTTCTGGAAGGCTCCACGAGTCGAGAAGTGTCGGGCATGACCTACGACTCGCGTCGGGTGAATCCAGGCATGGTATTTTTCGCTGTTCGCGGAGAAAAGAATGACGGGCATGATTTCATCAGCGAAGCGATTGACCGAGGCGCGGTTGCTGTCGTTTGTGAGCGTAATGGGTTTATTTCACATCGCGCCACCAAGGTGCAGGTGAAGGATTGTCGGAAGGCGATGGCACAGATGGCAGCAGAGTTTTACGGGCATCCGAGCAGGCGATTGAAGATGATCGGGGTCACGGGAACGAACGGCAAAACGACCATCGCGTTTCTGGCGCGACGATTGCTCGAACGGGCGGGTTACCGTACGGGATTGCTGAGCACCATTCGCTACGAAGTCGGAGATCGCGTACTGCCGGCGGGTCGGACGACACCCGAGGCGCTGGACTTGCAACAATTGCTGTCGCAAATGGTGCGGGCGGGTTGCCAGGCTTGCGTGATGGAGGTGAGTTCACACGCGATATCGCAGAATCGAATTCTTGGCGTCGAGTTTGACATCGGCGTGTTTTCAAACCTGACGCAGGACCATCTCGATTATCATGGCACGATGGAGAATTATTATTCGGCCAAGGAACAGTTTTTCAAACAGTTGCAATCGGGAAGCAAATCCGCGCGGGCTGTAATTAATCACGATGACAAATACGGCCGTCGGCTCCTCGAATCCGGATATGTCCAGGCGACGTCCTTTGGTCTGGAGGAACCGGCTGATCTGGTCGCTCACAACATCGGTCTGGGTCGCCAGGGGATTCGGTATGAGCTTTTAGCAGGCGACACGCGCGCCGAATGCTGGGTGCCTTTGACCGGGCGTCACAATGTGTCCAACAGCCTCGCTGCCATCGGGGTTGCCCTGGCGGTCGGAGTACCGATGGAAACGGCCATCGCGTCGCTCGCCGCGGTACAACCCGTGCCGGGTCGCCTCGAACCGGTTCCAGCCGGTCAGCCATTCTCTGTTTATATCGATTATGCGCACACCGACGACGCACTGCGAAATGTATTGGAAACGCTGCGCGAAATCACGACCGGGCGAATCCTGCTCGCCTTCGGATGCGGCGGCAATCGTGATACGACCAAGCGCGTGAAGATGGGCGAGGTGGCGGCGCAATTTGCGGACTACACCGTCATCACCAGTGATAATCCGCGTCGCGAATCACCCGCGGCGATCGCCGCGCAGATCGAGGCGGGATTCTTGAAGGTCAAATCCCATGGCTCGCGCACTATTCTCGATCGGCATCTGGCGATTGAAGAAGTTATTTCAATGGCCAATCCGGGCGACATCGTGCTCATCGCCGGGAAAGGGCATGAAACCTATCAGGAATTACAAGACACGGTGGTGCCCTTTGACGACCGGGTACACGCAACGGCGATTCTCGAGAGAATGCGGCCTGGGACGGTAAGACAGGAAAATATTTTACACGCGGCCTGATGTTTAGTGGTCATACGAACTACTGAATCTCGGCCACCCGAAAGTGACGGAATTATGGAACGACGGTCAGTCCAGTTTATTGCGGATGCCAGCGGAGGCTTATTGCGCTCCGGGGATCCCGCCATGGTGGTGACTGGCGTGAACTCGGATTCGCGAACCATTTCACCCGGCGAACTGTTTCTGGCTCTGAAGGGAGATCGATTCGACGGACACGAGTTTGTCGTTGAAACGATTCGTAAGGGCGCTATCGGTGCGGTGGTGGAACGGGGCTGCGGACCGAAAGGATTATCCAACGCCGTTGTTCTGGAAACAGCCGATTCTCGCCGGGCGCTTGGCGATATTGCCGCGCGATACCGCGAGGACTTCGATTTGCCTGTGGTTGCTGTGGTAGGTTCCAACGGCAAAACGACCACGAAGGAATTGATCGCTTCGGTGCTGCGGGAACTGGGGCCGTCGCTATGCAGCGAAGCAAGTTTCAACAACGACATCGGTGTGCCTTTGACATTGCTGCGGTTGGAATCGTCGCACCAATCCGCCGTGATCGAAGTCGGCACCAACCATCCCGGCGAACTCCAACCGTTGCTGGAGCGGGTGCAACCGCGCTACGGAGTGATTACCAGCATTGGTCGCGAACACCTGGAATTCTTCGGCGACCTGGATGCGGTTGTTCGCGAGGAAGGAACAATCGGGGAGATCCTGCCGCCCGATGGAGTGCTGTTTGTCCCTGGCGATAGTCCCCACGCGGAGGAGCTGATTCGCCGTTCCAACGGCCGAGCGGTCCGCGTTGGAACGGCGGAACACAATGAATGGCAGCTAATTTCGGTACACATCGATGCGGATGGTACCGTGTTTCGTGTCCGGAGCCCATGGGGATTGATGGACGGAGAGTATCGGATTTCGCTGTTGGGAAGGCATCAGGCAATGAATGCCGTGATGGCATTGGCGATGGGAACTGAACTCGGACTTTCCCGCGAGCAATGCAGCCGGGCCCTCGCAGCCTGTGCTCCGATTCAAAAACGTCTGCAACTTTTCGAAAATAATGGAGTGCGGATTCTGGATGATTCGTACAATGCGAATGCCGACTCCATGTCGGCAGCCTTGCGGACGCTGCTGGAGCTTCCGTGCGAAGGACGTCGAATGGCAGTGCTCGGTGAGATGGCCGAACTCGGAATCCATTCGGAGGCAGCCCATCGCGAAGTGGGCCGTTTGGCGGCATTGGTGGATGTGTCCCATCTTTACGTGATCGGGACTGAAGCCGCGCCATTGGCTGAGGCAGCGCGTCAGGGCGGCATGACCAATGTGAATGAATTTCGTGACACAGCCACGGCAGGCGAAGCGCTCTGCCGGGAAGTTCAACCGGGAGATTTGGTTTTGATTAAAGCCTCGCGCGCGGCGCGACTGGAACGTATCAGCGAAATGCTGCGGGGACGAAACGCAGCAGGGACAAAACAGAAAACGGACGCGAGAAATGGCAAAGGCCAAAAAGCTGAAAAAACGGAAATCGCCGGCGTGGCTGGCGAGTAGAGAGAAAGTGGATGCAGAAGCAAAACGGCAGGGGTTGCCGGGATTTCTGCTTCGGCTCAATGGCGGCGTTCCGGACGCTCGAGTCCGCCGGGGATGGCAACCGGCGCATTTGCATGATTGAAGAATGTTTTACTACCTTAGTCAGTGGATTCTGGACCAGGTGGCGAACACCGAATGGGCCGACCCGTTGTCGGCCTTGCGGGTGTTTCGCTACATTACTGTACGCAGTGCGGGCGCTGCAATTACGGCACTGCTGTTGAGTTTGTGGCTGGGACCCAAAATTATCCGATGGTTGAAACAAATCAGATTTGGTCAGGACTACCTGGACAAGGCACAGGAAGCCGGTTCGACCAAAGTCGAGCACTTCTCGAAGCGGGGAACTCCGACGATGGGCGGGTTGTTGATTGTTGTGGTCGTCGATCTCACCGCTCTGCTCTGGGCCCAATGGAATGCGCTGGTGACCTTGACCCTCGTGTCACTTCTGGTACTGGGCGCGCTCGGCTTCTACGACGATTACTTGAAAATCACCGAACAGAGCAATCGAGGAATGGCGGCGAACTTCAAGCTCTGGGTTCAGTTCGGTCTGGCGATTTTCATCGGCATCTATCTGTGGCGTTTGCCGGAAACGAAATCGTTGATCAGCGACGTGATGGTGCCTTTCTACAAACATCCGGTGCTGACAAATGCCGCGGGAATCGGCCTCGTGATCACCGTGCTGACGATCGTTGGCAGCAGCAATGCCGTCAACCTGACCGATGGGCTCGACGGGCTCGCTATCGGTTGCACCCTCATCGTGACTCTGGTTTTCCTGATCCTCACCTACATTGCCGGCAATATGATCTATGCCAAATACCTTTCAGTTCCTTACGTGGCCGGAGCCGGGGAATTGACGGTGTTTTGCGCGGCGATCGTCGGGGCGAGTCTGGGATTTCTATGGTTCAACTGTCATCCGGCGCAGGTGTTCATGGGCGACACCGGTTCGCTGGCGCTCGGCGGTGCGTTGGGCATTATCGCCGTGCTGATTCATCAGCCATTCATGCTGGTCATTGCGGGAGGCGTTTTCGTGGCGGAAGCCGGGTCGGTGTTGATTCAAACAAGCTGGTTCAAATATACCAAACGCAAGTACGGGACGGGGCGGAGGGTCTTCCTGATGGCACCACTGCATCACCATTTTCAGAAACTTGGCTGGTACGAATCACAGGTGGTCACACGGTTTTATATCCTTTGTATCCTGTGCGCCGTGGTGGCGCTGGGCACGCTGAAATTGCGGTAGAATGAAATTCGATAAACAACGGGTTTTAGTCGTCGGTCTGGGTGCCAGTGGCATCGCGGCGGCGCGCCTTTTGTTATCGCGCAGCGCGCGCGTAACCGTGATCGATTCGGCGGAGTCCGATGGATTGAAAGACGGCGCGGAAGAACTCAGAGCAATGGGCGCTCAGGTATTTCTCGGGGAAGATGCCCCACCGGCTGAGCCGTTTGATTTTGCAGTCGTGAGCCCGGGCGTTCCCAATGACGCTGCGGTGGTGCTGGCGTTGCGGGCTCGCGATATTCCCTTCATCAGCGAACTGGAACTCGGCTGGCAGGAGGCCATCTGCCTGAATGTGTCTATTACCGGAACCAATGGAAAAACCACGACGACGGAATTAATCGGGCATGTGCTGTCGCAGTGTCACAAGCAGACCGTGACCGCCGGCAATATTGGAACGCCGTTGTGCTCGGTAGTGGACCAATCGCGGCAATTGGATTATCTCACGCTGGAGGTAAGCTCGTTTCAATTGGAGAACATTCGGTACTTTCGCCCAGCCATCGCTGTATTGATGAATCTCGCACCTGATCATTTGGACCGCCATGGAAACATGTCAGCCTATGTTCGTGCCAAGGCGCGCATCTTTGAGAATCAGCAGCCTTTCGATTGGGCAGTCGTTCAGTCGGAGGCCATGGCACAGTTGCTTTCGTTGAAAGTCAAAGTGCCTTCCAAACTGATAACCTTCAGTGCGAATAATCGGAGGGCGGATATCTACCTCGATCGAAGTTTGATCATCAGCTCAATGCCAGAATGGAGCGGAGTGCTGATTGATTTGCAAAAGACTGAACTCGTTGGATCTCACAATGCGGAAAATGTCATGGCTGCGTTTGCGGTTGCTCGAGTACTGCGATTGCCGCTGAGACAAGTGGTTGAAGCGGTGATGACATTTCGAACGAAAGCCCATCGATGTGAAGTCGTCGCGGAAATCGACGGCGTCCGGTTCGTGAACGATTCAAAATCGACCAATCCGCATGCGCTGGCCAGCGCCTTGCGGGCAATGCCGGGGAATGACGCGCGCGAACCTAATATTCACCTGATCGCCGGAGGGCGGGACAAGGGATTTGAGTTTCACGAACTCGGCCCGGAACTGGCGGGCCGCGTCAAGCGTGCCTATTTGCTGGGCGAGACACGCGACCCTATGCGCGCGGCCTGGAGCCTGTTTACTCCCTGCGAGTTTGTCGCTGATCTTGTCGAAGCCGTTCGCTCCGCCGCCATGCATGCCATTGCTGGAGATGTGGTCCTGCTTTCTCCCGGTGCGGCGAGTTTTGATCAATTTACCAATTATGAAGACCGTGGAAATCAGTTCAAAAGCACGGTTGTAACGTTGAAAAACACAAGATATAGTGGTGGCCCAAGGGCCGTTTCCACATAATGTGGAGAATTGTCTTTATAGCAGAATGAACGACAACAAACTGTCAAAACATGATACAACCCGAATCTGAATCGGTGCCAATTTAACCTGAAAACACGAACCCGAAACTCTTATGAGCACTAACAATCCGCTAAATCCAAAAGGCTCGTCCTTTGAACAGGCCGGTCAGCGCAAGTCTAATCTGCCCGTCATTGTTCTCATCTTTCTCGCCTTCCACGCTGTGGTGCTGGGCGGGATTCTTATCGTCGGCTGCAAACGGGATGACACTCGTCAGGCATCCTCGCCGCCGCCGCAACTGCCGCCCATCACGACCACGACGAATGACGAAAACTTTTTCCCCCCAATCGGTTCGCTCAGCAGCAACGATCCGATCGGATTGCCACCGTTGCCGGTCGTTGAGACTCTGCCATTGCCGCCGACTGCCACTGGACCGACGCCGCTCGCGCCCCCGACTTTTAATCCGCTGACCGACGTGCCCCCAGCGACGGTGGGGGGCATCGGGTCGGCGCCCGCGCCGGTGACCGACTCGGCTACCAAAGTTCACGTCATTGCTCGCGGCGATACGTTTTACAGCATCGCCCGGGACTATGGCACGACGATGAAAGAGATTCAGGCCGCGAATCCGAATATCGAGCCCAAGCGAATTCAGCTCGGTCAAAAAGTCGTGGTGCCGGCGTCGAAACCAAAATCGGTTGTGCCGGCCGCAACGGGAACTGAGCCCGGTACTTACAAAGTTAAATCCGGCGATTACCTCGGAAAGATTGCGAAGAGTCATGGGACGACGGTTGA
>CALBIE010000111.1 GCA_937893495.1 uncultured Verrucomicrobiales bacterium
CCATCGTCAGCACGAAGAATTGATTATGAATAGCTATTTAACGCCCAGCACACTAATGTGGACCAACGATGAAAATCACAAACGCCACACCTCTTCCTGGATTCCGGTTAAGCCTTCGTTTCGATGACGGTACCGCGGGCGATGTGGATTTGTCCGGTTATCGGGGCAAAGGCGTGTTCACGGTCTGGGATGAGCCCGGCGTCTTCGAGCAGGTTTCGGTGACTCAACTGGGTGCGGTTGAATGGCCGGGTGAAATCGATCTCTGTCCGGATGCGCTTTATCAACGATTGACCGGCATGACGCCCGAAGAAGTCTTCCTCTCACTCAAACAATCCGTGGCACATGCCTGAGATTTCGCGCTTCTACGGAATCGTCATCCAGATTTATTACGGCGATCATCCGCCCCCCGCATTTCCATGCAATTTACGGTGGTCACCAGGCGAAGATAAACATCGAAACCCTTGCAGTCATCGACGGAAGACTTCCAGCGCGAGCGCTTGCGCTTGTCATGGAATGGACGGCTCTTCATCAGGCAGAACTACGCGAGGCATTTTCCCGGGCCGCCAAACGCGAGCGCCCCGAGAAGATCGAGCCCCTTCCATAATCGGATCGATCCTGGCCCACGAATTAGTTAGGTCTCGAGCCAGCAACAGGTAGTTCCCACTGTCGATTTTCGACCGGCTTGCCCAATCCCCATCACCTATCACGCACTTTCGTAGCCGTACCCTGAACACCGCAGCGGTCCGTTTTCGGACCCTGACGCGAGTCAGTCATCATCATTTCAACCGGAATTTCATGCACGGCACTCGACTCATTCATAAATTTCACCATCGCCATTAGTTTTTTCACAACTCATTGACCCCACGTTTCCTTCGCTTTGGCATTCCGCTCGCTTGGACGGGCGGCGGCTATGGGAAACAATACGAAATTGAATGTACTGGACGTGAAAGATCCGTCCATCCGGACACTTCACTTCACGTGGATTGCCTTCTTCATCACCTTTGTTGTCTGGTTCAACCACGCGCCGATGGTCATCGCCATCCGGGAGGCGTTTAGCCTCTCCACTGCGCAATGGAAGGCGATCCTGATTCTCAACGTCGCGCTCACCATTCCTGCCCGCATCGTCATCGGGATGCTGGTGGATCGCTTCGGCCCTCGTCATGTTTACAGCCTGCTCCTGATGATCTCAGGCGGCCTCTGTGCCTTCTTTGCCATGGCCCAGTCGTTTGAACAACTGGCGCTGGCGCGGTTTCTCATGGGCTTTGTCGGCGCGGGCTTCGTCATCGGTATTCGGATGGTCGGTGAATGGTTCCCCGCGCGTCAGGTCGGACTTGCCGAAGGGATCTACGGTGGCTGGGGCAACTTCGGATCGGCCGCGGCGGCCATGACACTGCCAACCATTGCGCTGGCGTTTGGTGGCGAGAACGGGTGGCGATATGCGCTGCTTGTATCGGGTGCCATCGCGTTCTTCTATGGCATCGTCTATTACAAAAGCGTCCGCAACACACCGAAAGGCTCCACCTATTTCAAGCCGAAGAAAAACGGCGGACTCGAAGTGACCAGCCGTCGGGATTTTTATTTCCTCATCGGCATGAGCGTGCCGATGTACGTGGCGCTCGGTCTGCTGGCATGGCGCCTTTCCCCATCCGGCGTCGGGCTTCTGTCACAACCACTCACCTACACGATGTATGCCGCACTCATCGCGCTGTTCGTCTTTCAGGTGTCGCAGATTTACCGCGTGAACCAGGAGATGCTCGCGGATCCGGATTCGATTCCGGACATGCACCGCTACAAGTTCAAGCAGGTCGCCATCCTCGACATCAACTATTTCGTGACGTTCGGTTCCGAACTCGCGGTCGTATCCATGTTGCCCTTTTTCTTCATCGACACGTTTGGTCTGAGCCCGGTGAAAGCCGGCCTGCTCGCTTCTGGATTTGCCTTCATGAACCTTGCCGCGCGACCGGGTGGAGGCTGGTTGAGCGATAATTTCGGTCGGCGTCGAACCATGCTCATTCTCATCAGCGGACTGGCCATCGGTTATTTCCTGATGAGCCAGATCGGCAGCACCTGGCCGGTGGCGCTGGCCGTGATTGCCACCATGGCCTGCTCCTTTTTCGTGCAGGCGGGTGAAGGCGCGGTCTTTGCCATGGTCCCACTGGTGCAGCGCCGCATGACCGGCCAGATCGCCGGGATGGCCGGTGCCTACGGCAATGTCGGGGCGGTGACGTTCCTCACTGTGTTTTCCTTCGTCAACGCGCAGACGTTCTTTCTGGTAATTGCCTGCTCTGCCTTCGCGGCCTTTGCCGCCTCGCTGTTTCTTGAAGAGCCCAAGGGCCACATGGCGGAAGTCATGCCGGACGGCAGTGTCGCACTTATTGAGGTGGCGTAATCAATTTTCGGGAATAGGTAATCAGCAGGCGTCGTGAGTATTTGAACGAGTAGTGTGGGCGAGAACACAGTGCACAGAACACAGTGCACAGAACACAGTGCACAGAACACAGTTCACCGTGAATGCCGGATTTTCGTGCGCTGGGGCGCCTTTGGGCGCGGCCGCAGGAGCGCGGCTGTGTCGCAGACCAGCCGCAGCCGTAACGCAATGATTGTCGCGCGGAATCATTCCCAACTGCCGTTGCGATGCGGGGTTGCTGCGGCTGGTTCTATCGAACACAGCCGCGCTCCTGCGGCCCGGCTTCACGCGATTGCGCCCTGTGACCTGATAACCGATTACTGACTCCGCCAATCCCTTACGCTATGAACACGGACGTGCATCTCAAAGCCGATCTTCGCGTCCGTTACGGCCAGGCCACCACGGCCGGTGCGAAATCGGAGAACGAGGATTGCCTGGGGATTCGCATTCCCGATGACGAGGCGCTGACCACCAAAGGCATCGCACTGGTTATCGCCGACGGCGTTTCCGCGGCCGATGCCGGTAAGGAGGCCAGTGAGGTCTGCGTCCAGGGATTCCTGGCAGATTACTACGGCACCCCGGATACATGGCAGGTGAAGACCGCGGCGCACCGGGTTCTTACCGCACTCAATCGCTGGCTCTACGGAGAGGGGCAACGCTTTGCGGATGAACGCAAGGGTTTCATCAGCGCGATGAGCGCCATGGTGCTCAAGAGCCATACGGTCCACATTTTCCACGTCGGCGATACTCGGGTTTATCGGCTGCGCGACGCCGATTTTGAGCAACTGACCCACGATCACACCGCCGTGGGCACGGGGAAGGCGCGTTATCTGGCCCGGGCGATGGGCCTCGACTTGAGTCTCGATGTCGATTACTTCCACGAGGATGTGGAGGAGGGCGATGTGTTCTTCCTCAGCACCGACGGAATTCACGAGCACCTGAGATCCTACGAAATTCTTTCCGCCATCAAGGACACGGGCGACGACTTTGACACAACCTGTGAAAAGATTGTCAAACTCGCGCTACAGAACGGCAGTCCGGACAACCTGAGCTGCCAATTGCTGCGCATCGAGAAATTGCCTACTGGCAGCCGCAAGGAATTCTGTGACGAGCTCGGCAAGTTGCCCTTCCCGCCCTACTTGAAACCGGGGCTGACGCTGGACGGTTACGAGGTCATGGAAGTGCTCGATGTCAGCCCGCGCAGCCAGCTTTACCTTGTCCGCGATTCGAAAACTCGCGAGGCGATGGTAATGAAAACACCGTCGCCCAACTACATCGACGACCCGGCTTACATCGAGCGCTTTCTCATCGAAGAATGGATTGGCCGCCGGATTTCCGATTCCCACCTCGTTCGCGTGCTGGAAAAAAGTCGGCATCCGAACTTCCTCTATTATCTGATGGAACGCGTGCAGGGCCAACCGCTCGGTGAATGGATTCGTGCCAATCAAAAACCCGACATCAACCGCGTCGTCGCGATCGTCGATCAAATCATCCACGGTCTGCGGGCCATGCATCGGCGCGAGACGCTGCACCAGGACCTGAAACCGGACAACATCGTCATCGAACCGGACGGAAACGTGAAGATTATCGACTTCGGCTCCACGTTCATCGCGGGCGTCAACGAAATCCGCATTCCCATCGAGCGCGGCGTCAAACTCGGGACCCTGCGTTATTCGGCCCCGGAGTATAAACTGGGACATCGTCCATCGCAGAAATCCGATTTGTTTTCGCTCGGCCTCATTGCCTACGAGATGCTGACCGCCGGGCGGCACGCCTACGGCGAAAAGTTTGAGAATGCAGACACTCTGCGGGACTTCAGCACTCTGGATTACTCGCCGGCGACCCGTCACAACCCGCTCGTGCCTCCGTGGCTGGACGCCGCGCTGCGAACGGCGGTGGCGATCAATCCCGAGAACCGTTACGACGCGCTCTCCGAGTTCGTCACCGATCTGCAAAGGCCCAACACCGAATTCCTCACGCCCGCCGAACTGCCACTCATGAAGCGCAACCCGGTTCGTTTCTGGCAAATACTCTCGGCTCTCCTCGTCGTCGCGTGGATGCTGACGCTCCTTCTTAAGTAATGCTATTGATCGTCATTATGATAACCGAAAGACAAGTTGTGTGTTTCTCAACACATGCAGATGGCGAGCATTGAATCCACTCATGCCCAAGGGACATACAATCGTTCATCAAGCCGGCGGGATGGCACTTCATTCACCATTCGACCGGACTCCAAAAGTTCGGGAGCACACCCGCCTCGGGTGTGGTTGGCCGCGCCTCGCGGCCAACATTTTGCGCGTGGGACTGTCACGGACACTCGAATCTTTGTGGTGCGAACGGGTTTCCCGCGAGGGCGCGGAAAACTGCACCCGAGCCGGGCGCGCTCCCCTTTCTATTTCGGAATTCGCTTTCAAGCCGCGCCGGCGGCTGGCAACGCAAATTGTGCGAAGTGAATGACAAAATAATTCCCGCACATGGCCGCCCCTAGCGCCAATGTCCTGTCGATACGCGGACGCCGTTCGAATCCAACAAGTGAAAACACCATGAACAAAACGAAACTAACCCCCTTCGCCACCACTCTCGTCCTGAGCGCCATCAGCGCGGTTTACGGCCAGGACGCCAAACCCGTCGCCACCGTCGAGAACGCCTCCGCACCGCAATGGCTGCAGGACACCTTCGATGGAAAAATCCCCGAGGCGCTCGCCAAGGGAAAATTCAACCTCAACGCCCGTCTGCGCTATGAATACGCGGATGCGCAGGATACGTCCCCCTCGCACGCCCCGACCATTCGCGCCCGCTTCGGCTTCACTTCGGCGCCGGTTTATGGATTCCAGGGCATGCTGGAAGGTGAAACCATTCAGGCGATTGGCGATCGGGACAACTATGGTCTGCCCGGCGGCGTGTCCGGCCCCGGCAAAACCATCGTCGCCGACCCGGTGCTCACTCAGCTCAATCAAGCGTGGTTGAGCTATTCCAACTGGAAGACCACGCTGAAAGGCGGTCGCCAACGCATCAAGCTGGATAACGATCGCTTCATCGGCAACGTCGGTTGGCGGCAGAACGAACAGACTTACGATGCAGTTTACCTGCAAAGCAAGTACGTCGATGATCTGACGTTCAACTATGGATACCTCTGGGAAGTAAACCGAATCTTCGGCGACGTCCTGCCACCCGCCGCCACACGGGATTTCACGTCCGACTCCCACATCATCAACGTGTCTTACACCGGTCTGCCATTCGGAAAACTGACTGGATATTCCTACATCCTCGCCTTCGAGAACTCGGGAGGCAACTCAACGGCGACCTACGGCGCGAATTTCTCCGGTTCACAGCCGGTTGGCGCGGAGGGTGCCGTCAAGCTTGGTTACTGGCTTGAATACGCCCACCAGACCGGGCATCGCAACCAAACCACTCCCGGTTTCGATGCGGACTACTACAAGATCGAAGGCAGTGGCACCGCCAAGGGATTCACGTTGGGTGGCGGCTACGAAGTGCTCGGCAGCGATGGCGGCGCCAAAGGATTCGGAACTCCCCTGGCCACGTTGCACGCGCATAATGGCTGGGCCGATGCCTTCCTCGCCACCCCGGCCACCGGCCTGACGGATGCCTACGCCTTTGCCGGCACGAAACTCCCCGGTGACGTTCCAGTCAAAGTTGTCTATCACAAATTCGACGCGGACTTCGGTGGAGGCGATCACGGATACGAACTGGACTTCGTCGCCTCGAAGGCACTCGGCAAGCACTGGAAGGCCACCGCGAAATACGCGTGGCTCGACGGCAAAGCGCCCGTCACTGTCGATACCCAGAAACTCTGGCTGGAAATTGAATTCAACTTCTGATTCCCCTTCGCGTCCTGATCGCCTCAAACGCCCGCTTCGGCGGGCGTTTTTTTTTGCCTCAACCAATCGCCCTGGAGATGAAAGCAGCAATTCTCATTTTGGGAGCGCGGACTTCAGTCCGCTGCAACATCGCAAGCCAGAACACTTGAATCCACGCCCTAACCGCTGTTCGAAATGGCAACTGAAGCGGAATGAATTCCGCGCCCCGGCTCATAATGCGAATTGCTGTAAATCCCGCCGAATCCCGTGAACCAAATTCCGAACTGAATCCGCAACCACCAACCAAACACTCACCATGATCACATCCAAAAAAAACATCATTGCTCTCCTGTTCGTCGCCACACTTCTCATCCTTGCCGGCACCGGCTGCGCCACGGCCCATGGCTTTGGCCAGGACATGCAGCAGGCCGGCAGATGGATTACGAACGACGCGAAAAAATAGCCACGCCGACGTGACCGCGAAGTCATTCAATGCGGCAGATGGTACGCGGCCTCGGGCCGGGCGCTGGGTTGGCAGCCTCGGCGCCGCAACCTGGGCGCAGTGGGATGAATTACGCCACACGCTGGCGGTGATCGGGACGGTGCTGATGATCGGCATGCAACCGCGCCAATGGGTGCGCGCCGCGCGGCGGGCACTGGCTCCTGCGCAAATATGTGAATCACACCCATCCGCCACCGCTCTGCCGCACACCGAAATCCAGGTGCCGGAACAGCCGCGGTTGAGCGGTGTTCGCGGCCGGCGAAATTCCATGGGGGGATAACACCCCATAGCAACGGGTTGTCCGGCGACGTACCTTGCCTCCGATGTCAAAGATCAACCCACCGACTCTCGAAACGAAACGAAACGAAACGCAATATGAAATCCACCTGCACACTCGCGCTCCTGGCTGCCACGGGCGCCCTGTTACTCACCAACGCTCCACTGCACGCCACCGAAATGGACGACCGGATTGAATCCTCGGCCGCCAAATCCTACGTGTTCAAAACCTATCTCAAGGATGACGCGATCAAGACCGTGTCCCGGGATGGGGTCGTCACCCTGACGGGAACCGTCGCCTGGGCATCCCACAAGTCCCTGGCCGAGGACACCGTGATTAGCCTGCCCGGCGTCAAACGCGTGAACAACAAGTTGAAAGTCAAAGGAGAAAGCCCCCCCGAGCTTTCGGATGGCTGGCTGAGCACAAAGGTGAAAACCACGCTGCTCTTTCATCGCAACGTGAGCGCCACGGCAACGGGCGTGGATGTGAAGGACGGCATCGTCACCCTGAGCGGTAAAGCGGCCAGCGTGGCCCAGAAGGAACTGACCACGGAGTACGCCCGGGACATTGAAGGCGTCAAGGAAGTGAAAAACGAAATGTCGATTTCGACGACTCCGGTCAAACGCGATCCCACGATTGGCGAGGTGATTGACGACGCCTCCATCACCGCTCAGGTCAAGCTGACCTTGCTGTCACATCGCTCGACCAGCGCCATCAAAACGACGGTGAAAACCAGGGACGGCGTGGTCACGTTGAGCGGTATCGCCACCAACGACGCCGAGAGAAACCTGGTAACCAAACTGGTTGCGGACATCAACGGTGTGAACCGCGTGATCAACCGCATGACCCTCGCCGTCCCCGTGGCCGCCAACTAAATCATTGAAACGCACCGGCCGGCGCGAAAACGTGCCGGCCGGAACTGAACCAGAACTGCGAAAAGGAATCATCATGTTATACACAATTGCGATAATACTGTTGGTGCTGTGGGTGCTGGGGCTGGTCACCAACGCCGTCATGGGCGGGTTCATCCACATTCTGCTGGTGGTGGCCGTCGTCATGATACTCGTGAATTTCATCTCCGGCCGGCGGCGACTGAACTGACAAATGGCCGGGCAAAAAAATAAAGCGGAAGATACAACATGAAATCCAAGACCATCGCTTCCATCATTCTCATCACCCTCGGCATCGTGGTGCTGGCCTACTCGGGCATCACCTTCACGACCCCGGGAAAGACGGTGGAGTTCCTGGGACTGCACATCAGCACCACCGACAGCCATTTCATTCCGCCGGTCGTCGGGGCGTTCGCGCTGGTCGGCGGAATTGTGTTACTGCTGGTGAAACCGCGGTCGGCCTGAACCGCGGCGGGCACGGCGGGACGAAGCCCCGCCAATCAAATGGAACGGAACCCATGAGTACATTGAAACGCTGGAATGAATACAAAGGTCGGGAAACTTTCCTCCACGGTCTCGACGGCCTGTTGCGTCGCTCGTGGATTCACTGGCCCGAAGGCCGGGGAGAACCCTTGACGATGGCCACTGGTGGCCAACAACGATTGCGGCAACACGCTGCGTCGAACCTGGTCGCAGCGACCGTTCCCAAAGCCGCAGCAAGCGGGGGCGTACAACCTGTCCGGGAGGCCCGGTCGTGGATAGTCCGGCATCCGTGAACATCGATGGGGGGCTGGGGTGTACACCCCATATCAAGCGAACCGCCCACCCCCTATCGTAGCTCCGGCAACATGATCCCAACTCAAAACGAGGACGATGTAATGTTACGCAGCATCAAACAACTTTACGGAAACAAACTCGGAGCGTCGGATGGCGAAATCGGCCACGTGAAGGATTGCTATTTCGACGATCGCAACTGGGCTGTTCGCTATCTGATCGTGGACACCGGTTCCTGGTTGCCGGGACGACAGGTGCTCATCTCGCCCTATGCACTCGGCCGGCTTGACCCGGCTGAAAGAATCCTGCGCGCCAACCTGACCCGGAAACAGATTGAAGACAGCCCGGCGATGGAGGAGCACAAGCCGGTGTCCCGACAGTTTGAGGAGCAGTATCACCGCTACTTCGGTTGGCCCTGCTACTGGGAGATCGACGCGTTGTGGGGCTTGAGCGACGTTCAGATTCGCGAACAGCCGGTCGAGCCGCTTCCGGGCGAACCTGCCGCCGCGAGTCGTCCGCGGCTCGACCGGACCGACGGGCAGTTGCGCAGCACCCTCGCGGTGAACGGCTATCACCTCCAGGCAAGCGACGGAGTCATCGGCCATGTCTGCGACTTCTTGATGAATCCCCAAAGCTGGGCCATTGACATGCTGGTCATCAAGACGGGCCACCGCCTTTCCGGCTCGGAAGTGCGGCTGCGGGTTGACAAGGTTGACCGAATCAGTTGGGAGGAATCCACGGTGTTGGGGAGTTTGACCTGGGACGCCGACGAGAGGAGTCCCACGCACTTGTTGGACCCATTCAGCGTGGCACATTAGTTCGCAAAAGGGCGGCGGATCGAGCGGGTCAAGTGACGGTCGTCAACGAAGCCCGTCGCGATCAGCCGCTTCCGGCCACCTGGCCCGCCTGACAGTATCATGAACCCTTTTTCATCGAGACGCATCATCCTGACGGCCGTGCTGGGCTGGAATCTGGCCAATTGTTGCCAGGCGCAAACGCCACCAGCACCACGGATTCTCATGACGCCCCTGCCCGGGGTCGCGGTGGAGACTGTTGTTCTCCCGAAATCCGTCCCCGATCCCCTTGAATCGCTGAACCGGGTCGTGTGGGAGATCAACAAAGGGGTCATGTCCGGCGTCTTCAAACCCACCAGCCGGGTCTATCGGTCTGTCGTCGCGAAGCCAATCCGAACCGGCATCGGCAACTTCGGCAAAAATCTCACCTACCCGGGACGCTTGATCAACAATCTGCTCCAGGGAAAATGGCGCGGTGCCCGCGATGAATCTTACCGCTTCGTTTGCAACACCACCGTCGGCGTGGGCGGGTTCTGGGACGTGGGCACGAAATGGAAGATTCCCAAATCGGATGCGGATTTCGGGCAGACATTCGGCCAATGGGGCTGGGAGCCCGCCTGTTTCATCATGCTGCCGATCTTCGGACCGAGCAACGAACGGGACACGCTGGGCCTGGCCGCCGACATCGCGGCCAATCCGTTGCTCTACATCGCCCCGTATGAACTGGTCGCAGACAATCCGCTGACCTGGCTCGGCCCCTACACCTATTTCACTTACGCCGTCATGTACAACGACCTATCCGATACCGTCGGCGAAGCCGTGCGGTTCAGTCAGGCGGCAATGGACCCGTATTCGGACGTGCAGTATGCCTGGACGTTCGCACGGAAGAACCGGGTGGCTGATTTTCAGGTGCAGGGCAAACAGGACGCAGCCTCGCTGCAAACCCTGGGTTCCGTCTTCTTCACGTTCCAGAATCCTGAATTCCCGGGCCGGGGAAAGACCCGGTCGGCATTGATCCCGGCGACGGGCCGGAACCTGAAGTTTACGCACTGGCTGCAACCGGGAAAAGCGCCCTTGATTTACATCGTGCCCGGACTGGGTTCCCATCGCCTGGGCCATCCCTCCCTGGCGCTGGCCGAGCTGGTCTATAAAAACGGCTTCTCCGCCGTGTGCCTCAGCAGCGCGTTCCACGCCGAGTTCATGGAACAGGCCTCGACCGCGGCCATGCCGGCCCATCTGCCGGTGGATGGTCACGATGTGCATGTCGCGTTGACGGAAATCGATCGGCACCTGGAGGCCAGGTACCCGAACCGGATCAGCGGCAAGGCATTGCTGGGCTATTCCATGGGCGGACTCCATTCCCTGTTTGTCGCGGCCTGCGAGCCGGCGAAGCCAGAGCCGTTGCTGAAATTCGACCGCTACGTCGCCCTCAATGCACCCGTGCGCCTGGCGTACGGTGTCGCCCAACTGGACGAATTCTACCGGGCACCCCTGGCCTGGCCAAGCAGCGAGCGAACGGGCAACATGGAAAACACCTTCTTGAAGGTGGCCGCGCTGAGCAAGGGAACGCTCCGGCCGCACACGTCGCTGCCCTTCAGCGCCATCGAGTCCAAGTTTCTCATCGGCTTGATGTTCCGTTTCGTCTTGCGGGACATCCTCTACAGCAGTCAGCGACGGCATAATCAGGGCGTCTTGCAACACCCGATCTGGAATCTGCGGCGCGCGCCCGTGTATCAGGAAATCCTGCAATATTCCTACCATGATTATTTTGAGAAGTTCGCCGCACCCTATTACCAGGCCCGGGGTCTGTCCTCCCCGACGGCCGCAGCCCTGGAAAAGGCCGGTGATCTGCGGACCTATGCCGCCGTTCTCCGCACCAACCCCGACATCCGCCTCATCGTCAATCGCAACGATTTTCTCCTGGCGGCCGAGGACCTGGCCTGGCTTCAGGCCACGTTTGCTCCCGACCAATTGACCGTCTTCGCCCGGGGTGGCCACATGGGAAATCTTTCCAACCCGGCCGTGCAACAGACCATTCTGGGAGCGCTGGCGGGTTTGAAGGCATCACCGTCCGTAGCTGAATAGGCACTCCTCTCAGGCCTTCGCCAACGGAGTGGTGAAACTGGATTGGCCCTCTCACCGGGGCCTGTCGATGCTTTTTCCCAAACACCACGGGAGAGCAGATTGCGCGACTGTCGGGTCGATTGGCGAAGGGTTTGTGCCATCCCTGAACTCATTGTTACGAGCGCCATTTTAGCATGGGGACAACACCCCATATACGGGATGCAACGTCTTCAGCGTATTGTAGCGATGAAAAGACCGATTTCCCTACCAAAGGCGACCGCCGCCAATTTTGACAATCAACTCCCATGAAAACATCCACTTTCGCCCGCCTCCTCCTCACAGGCCTTTGCGTTGCCGCAGCCATTGCAGTTCCGGTTCACGCTGACATGTTTGTCGCGAGCCTCGGCCTCAACCGGATCGAGCAGTACAGCCTTTCCGGTTCACTGCTAAACGCCAATTTCATCACGGGGTTGAGCAGTCCA
>CALBIE010000112.1 GCA_937893495.1 uncultured Verrucomicrobiales bacterium
GCGGTTCTCCATAATCCGGCGCGAACCCGCAATCCGGATTCAGGGCGATTCGTCCGGGCTCAATAATCCTGGCGCCGGCTGCGCCAATCGTCTCGATTTCCTCCACGGACTGAACAGTTTCGCCGCGGACATCCACGACTCCCATGCCGATTCCGAGTCCGTCGGGCAGCAGTTGCAGGTCGTCGGCATCACCTGTTCCATGGTAGGCAAACTCAAGGTTGACCCGGTCGATGCCGGCGTTTTGCAGGAATGGGAGGATGGGTTTGTAATTCCCTTCAACGTCGCTCTGGCGTTTATACACGCTGTGACAACAATGGAGGTGAACTTCGACCGGAAGGTCGCTGGCGATCTGGTTGATGGCGGCGATGACGCCTGGCGCCTGGCGTTCGATATCCCAGTCGCGCTGTAACCGTTCGTCATGGGTGTCGCCATTGCCGGTCAACCGCCGGTCACAAAAGTAAGTCAACGCCGGGTCATCCAGTTGAATGATATCGATCCCGGTTTTTGCCAGTGCCTGCGCCTCCAGCGCCAGCAGTTCCGTGAGGTGCGCCATGTAATGCTCCATCGTTGGGTAGGCACCCGTACTGTAGTCCGCATGCCATTTGCGGATGGCAATCAAGAATGGTGAGGGCAGGGCGTACTTGGTGCATCGGTCGGTGTGGTTCACCAGAAACTCGGCGTCTTCCACGAACAGAGGTTCGGCCCGCTCCATTCGGCCTGTCACGACCATGGTGTATTTGGTCTCACCCTGATGCTGAAATTTCCGAACCGGTTCATGGCCTCCGACCCGGTGCAGGAATTCGTCAAGGTAATGAACCCGTCGCCATTCGCCGTCGCTAATCACGTCGAGGCCGGCTTGTTCCTGCAGCCGGATCGCAAAGAGCACCATCTCATCCATGGTGCCCCGGTAACGGTCAGCGGGAATCGTCTTGCGATGGTCGATCAAATCCCGCACCAGCTTCGGTCGCGGCAGCGATCCGATGACCTGCGTGAAAAACGGCGGCAATGCCCAGGTGCGTGCTGTTCTCATAGTAAAGTGCTGTTCAAGTCTTTTGCAGTACTGCGCGGCATCGCATCCATGTGAACAAGTTCTTGAACGGTGAGTTGTTTATCCCCGAATAAATTTTGCGAGTCAAGGCAGCGGGTGGGGCGGCGCTGGCGGATCCGCGCACTGCTCCCAATCGGAGCGCGGCATTCATGCCGCAGAGACGTGGTCAGAGAGAAACGATTCCGAAAATCCGTCCGTCCGATTGGCGAATGGACATTTCTGCGGCCTCAAGGCCGCGCTCCTCGGGGCAGTGCGCCATGCGCCCGCGTGGCATTGGCCGCAAGCTGGTGCCGGTGGGCCCCAAAATGCAACTATCGCAATGCCCTCAACAACCGTCTCGGATGGGACGAATGAACGGGAAACAAATCCGCTTCGTTGAATGCGAGCAGCAGTGCGTCCTCATCAACGTCCAGCAGGTGTTTGTCGGAAGTGACAAGTAACGGAATCTTCGCCAGTGATGTTTGTGCCAGAATTTTTCCGTCGTTCTGTTCGGTTTCGGGAATGAGCGAGGAATCGATCAATCGATCTGCGAACCGGATGGCAATGGACAGTTGGATGGAGGACAAACTGATGGGCTGACATTTCCAGACACCAAAGTTTTCCAGAGCTGTGTTCGCGATTTCATGCTGCGGCGCGTCTTTCAGCGAGGCGAAGAATGCCAGTTCCGCGACGACCGTGGGTGGCACAAGCAGAGAATAGCCCCGGCTGGAAAACTCCTCCCTGAATTCGTGGGCAAAATCTTTCTCCCCGGCGAGGTCGAGCAGCAGATTAGTGTCCAGCGCCAGTGATTTCTTTGGGCTGGCCGCCATAAATCTTTGCCATGCCGCGGCGTAGATGTTCCGCCTCTTCCTCCGGCGTGAGCTTGCTCGCCAACTTCCGGACCTTGGCGGCCAGACGACTACCCTCTGTTACCTCAGGGTAATCGAGTTTCTTTCGCTTGCTGGCTGACTGTCGCATTACGGGGTCAAAGTATCCGATATCAGTGGTCAACACAAGCCTTGGGATTTTATCGGCCGCATTCTCCACTCACGGATGAACGATTTTTTAGCAATATGAATGAGGTAAGAGCCTGCCAACGAACGGTGTGATCGATGAACGGAGCGCCGGCCTCCGGCCCGGCCAGTGGCGTGACCCTACTTCCATCCTGCCGGGCCGGAGGCCGGCGCTCCAACACTCGGAGTTCGCCGTCATCATGCCGCACGCCATGAGTGCTCCGATTCTCCTCACGTCGGCTGCTACTCTCTAAATGTCAGGCCAATACTTCCTTCACCACGCGTGTCGGAAACGTATGCGTCAGCTTTTCATGACCGATGCTGGTTGGGTTCGTTAAAGACAGGAATCACGCCGGATTTGTGCTCATCAATGTATTCCCAATCACATGTGGATCCGTCGTCCTGGATGCAGACACGGTAAAAGCAGCGGCCGGTTTCGAACACGGTAAACGTGAGAATAATATAGACCGAGACCATTCGAAAACCGTCCGGCCATTGAGACAGCAGCCATGTGGTCATTCCCATTCCCAGTGCGAACGAAGCCGCAACCAACAGGAATTGGCGGATTGTTTTCATGGGATGATCTCCGTCAAATGCTACGCCAACACTTCCTTCACCACGCGTGTCGGAAATGTGTGCGTGAGTTTTTCATGCAGGCCGTTGCGCTCGAAAAAGAGTCGTTCGTGATCCATGCCCAGCAGGTGAAGGATAGTCGCGTGCCAGTCTTGAATACTGACGCGATTTTCGGCGGCGGCGAATCCGAAATCGTCGGTCACTCCAAACGTGGTTCCCGCCTTGATTCCCGCACCGGCAAGAAGTGTGGTGAATCCCCATGGGCCGTGATCGCGGCCAGCCTTGGCAACCTGCTGGGGGTTTTGGCCCTGGGCCATCGGGAGGCGGCCGAATTCACCGCCCCAGAGTATCAACGTGGAATCGAGCAGGCCACGCTGCCGCAGATCGCGGATGAGGGCGGCGACCGGCTGGTCCTGATGGCGACACGCTGCCGGCAGCGATGACCGGATGTTGCCGTGGTTGTCCCACATCTGGCCGCGGGGATAGAGTTGAACAAACCGCACGCCGCGTTCCACCAATCGTCGGGCCAGCAGGCAACGGCGGCCAAAGCTTTCCGTCTCCTTTGCGTTGATTCCGTAGGCTTCGCGGGCTGACTCGGATTCGCTTCCAATGTCGAGCGCATCGGTGGCGGTCAACTGCATGCGGGCCGCCAGTTCGTAATTGCTGATGCGCGAATCCAGTTCCGGTTGATGCGGCCGATCCCGTTTGTGAATCCGATCTAGTTCCTTGAGGAGATCGCGCTTGGTGGCGGTGACCGAACCGGGTTCCTGATACTCGGGCTTGAGGTTGAGCATCGGCGATCCCGTCGCGCGCATGGTCGTGCCCTGGTAGAGCGGCGGCAGGTAGCCGGACATCCAGTTTTCCACACCGTTGACCGGGAGACGATTCGTCGGATCCGCCAGAACGACATAGGCCGGTAGGTCCTGATTGACGCTGCCCAGTCCGTAGGTGATCCAAGATCCAAAGGTCGGATTGCCAGGGAAGATTTTGCCGGACTGCATCTTGTAGATGGCCGGTTCGTGATTCGGATGGACGTTATACATCGAACGAATCATGGCGAACTGGTCGGCGACACCGGCCATATGCGGCAGGAGTTCGGACATCTCGATTCCCGACTGTCCGTGGTTTTGAAACGCCCACGGGCTTTTCATGAGACGCGCATCCTGAACCTGAAACGTGCCCTTGAGATTTTCCTCGGGTAATGGTTTGCCGTCGTGACGATCCAGTTCGGGTTTCGGATCAAACAAATCAACCTGGCTCGGGCCGCCCTGCATGCAGAGGTGGATGACCGCCTTGGCGCGCGGTTCGAAATGGGTTTGCTGCGGCCGGCCGTTCAGTTCCGGCTGAATCGTCGCGGCATGGGGATTGGCGCGCAGGAATTCGCGACTGAACAACCACGCCAGCGCGGCGCCGTGTATCCCGTTGTTGACGCTGCTGAAAAAGCTGCGCCGGGAGATGGGTTGATGGCTTGCGGGGTTCATGGGGTGCCGATTCAGTCAATATACAGGAACGCCGCCGAATTAATCAACGTATGACACAAGTCGGCCAAAGCCAGCGTGCCCGGAGTCGATTTTACCTTGTCCGGCGTTTCTTCACTTTCTCGATAAGTCACAAATGAAGCCAGAGCCCGGCGACTGGCCTCCTTTTCCCGGTCGGTCGCGGCACGATTCAGCGCCAGCAGATATCCCTGTTGAATCTGCGTTTCGACATCATCACCAACCTGCTTCTGAATGCGCTCAGCCATCTGTTGTGCAAGTTGCTGAACGGAACGGTTGTTCAGCAGGTGAAGTGGTTGGGTCACGACCGTTGAAGGGGTTCGCTTGATGCAGTTCGGATTCATCTGCGGAAGGTCAAAGGTTTCCAGCAGTGTAGGCATCTCCTTGCGTCGTTGGCGCACATAGATGCTGCGTCGCCATTTTCCATCGCGCGCATTCGCCGTGACCAGTCCGTCGTCGCGCACGGTCACCTGATCCGGTTGACCAAAGGGTTTGATATCGAGGACTCCCGCGACTGCGAGAAGGGAATCGTGAACCTGCTCGGCGTCCATTCGCTGCATTGGCATCCGTGACAGCAACACGTTTTCCGGATCTTTTTCACGGTGCACCTCGGTCACCCTTGAATCCTGTCGCCACGCGGTGGAGGTCAGGATGAGGCGGTGAATGTGTTTGATGCTCCATCCGTTCTCCATGAACTCTGCCGCCAGCCAGTCGAGCAATTCCGGATGCGACGGCGGCGAGCCGGTCTTGCCGAAGTTGTCCATTGTGGCAACCAGTCCGACACCAAAGTGATGTGTCCAGATGCGATTGACCATCACGCGCGCGGTCAATGGGTTTCGTTCGTCCGTCAGCCATCTGGCGAATGCCAGCCGGCGTCCGGTCTGCCGTGATTCCGGCCACGGCTTCTCGATTTGAAACGGGATTTTTCCGGCAAACGTTTGGGGAACATTCGGCGTCACCTTCCCGCCCGGCAATAAGTGGTCGCCCCGCCGATACACGTAAGTCGTCGTCGGTCGTCCGCGATCCCACAAGGCGCGAATCTTGGGTTCAATCGGTTTCGCCTTCTCATAGTTGCTGATGGCGCGCTTGAGATTCTGGATTTCCTTTGTCTTCGTCTTATCGAACTTCGCCAGACTCGCCTTCATCTCCTCGAGCTTTTTGTTGTGCGTCGCCATCTTTGCTTCCCATTCATTTTTCTCGTCGGGCAGGGCGATGGCCAGGTGGCGGTGCTTCATCTTCTCCCATTGATTGCTGAAAGGCTGCGGGGTCATCCAATCGTATTCGTCGTAGGCACCCTTGAAGATGGCCGCCAGTTGGTAGTAGTCGGTCTGGGTCAGTGGATCGTATTTGTGATCGTGGCAGCGGGGGCAATTCATCGTCAGGCCCATCACGCCGCGGGCGAGGATGTCGAGCTC
>CALBIE010000113.1 GCA_937893495.1 uncultured Verrucomicrobiales bacterium
CGGAGCGCGGCGTTCATGCCGCATAAACGTGGATTTGCCAATCGGCTTCCGTTGTTATTGAGCGGTTGTTCTGACACACGAGATAGTGTGTGGTCTCGACGAAATGGTCGTGCGCGTGACCGCTGGCTTCGGGTGGACATTTCTGCGGAATGAATTCCGCCCTCCTGCCGCTCCGACTGCATCGTTCCGGCTCAGCGAACCTGCCCACGAGGGCATTCGATTACAACCAGAGCGCGATGGCCGGGTTCGCTGCAGCGCGTCAGGCCAATGTCCTGTGCTCATTCATCTAATCCTCTCTGGTGTAACGGACCAAACTGCCATCCGATGCGCCTGCATGGGGCTGCAACAAGAGCAACCGTGAACACTTCGGGCAAACGTGGAGACAGCCGACATATTCCGACGAACGTGCAATCGCGCCGAGTTTGGCGTCGCTACCTCGTGCCCGCAAAACCTTCGTCTCCAACTTCAGGAAGGTTTGATAGTCTCGGTTGTTGACGACCGCGAATGACTGGAACGCGCGACTGCCTTTCAGCATCTGCTTCGCAAAATCGTAGCCGCAGTGGCAGCGCATACCTTTCTGTTTTGGGGTTCGGCTTTTCACGAGATGTGGGCGTTAGTAGAGCAGTATGTCTTGGCCGAGACTCGGGGGTCATTAGGTCATGGGAATTGGGTCTCTTGAGGCGGTATTAACGTCCGGGTTTTGCTGGCTGACAAGATTTCTTTTGGCATGAGCCTGAGCCCGCCAACGGGTTTTCGGTGATGATTGAGCGTATCAGTGGAAGTGCAAAAGGCAACCTGGGTTCGTCTTTGAAAAACCTGGAACCGGCGGCAATTGAATCACCCTCACGCTCTATCCCGCTTCATGAACCGATTGCGGAGCGCCGGCTTGCAGCCGGCTTAGACCGATTATTTCAACAGCACGGGTCCGGTTGAAATTCAATCTCGCGCGTAGCGAAACGTTTAAGCCGGCAACATGCCGGCGCTCCGGTCGAGGGGCAAAGCGCGAATCGCCGATATCAAAGCATGCGCCTTACGCGGCCGTCAGTTTTTCCCACACTGCCCGAACTTCCTTCATGGCGGCGGGGATATCATCGGGAACTTTCCCTTCTTCCAGCAATGTCCAGCCGGAAAAGCCGGTCTCCTTCAACAAGGCAAAAAACTCCGTCCACGGATAGCCTTTCTCGCTACGCAGATCGTGAATGTGAATCGTCGCGATTCGATCCTTGAGGGCCAGAAAATTTGCCCGCAATCCTTCACCGGCGAGATCAGCCGGATTGCAGTTCCAGCACAGCTTCGAATTGGAATGCTTCGAGTATCCCATGATCTTGATCATGTTCGGGATTTCGCTGGTGCCCCGCCCGTGCACTTCCGTTCGAATCTGCACCCCGAAATCCAGGGCGAACGCCGCCACCTCGTCGAGTGCTTCGCCAATCTGTTTCAGCGTTTTTTCGACGGGGACATCCTTCGGCAATCCGTTTGGCCGCACCTTGATCCCGGTCCCGCCGATGTCGTGACAAAGCCGAACAAATGCCTTGGTTTCCTCGATGTTCTTTTTGAGCACGGCGGGATCTGCCGAGTGATACTCGCAAGCCGTG
>CALBIE010000114.1 GCA_937893495.1 uncultured Verrucomicrobiales bacterium
GCCAGCGCCGCAGTAATTCCATCATGCGCAACCGCCGCTGGATCTGCGCCGTAATCACCGGCAATGACGTCTGTCTTCAATCGTTTCCCCCATAGCTTCAATTGGTCAATCGCGGCCGCACGAAAGGTGTCACAGGCAGCCATGACAACCTGATGTCCCTCGCTCTTGAGGCGATGAGCCAGTTTAGCGGTCGTGGTCGTTTTGCCGGTACCATTGACCCCGACCAGGGAGACCACCGTCAGTGAGTCCAAATTGGATTTCAACGCCGCATCTTCAGAAGAAAAACTTTTTACGATCTCCTCGACAGCAATGGCCGCGACATTCAGACCGGCGCTACCCTGGGATTCGTATGCCCGGGCGACTTCCGCCAATATCTGGCCGGTCATTCCCGTGCCAAGATCAGCGCCCAGTAGCGCATACTCAAGTTCCTCAATCGTATCGGAGGTAAGCTTTGGTGAACGGGTGACAATCCGCTTAATCTCGTGGCCGAGTTTGTCCGCCGTCTTCTGCAGCCCCTTTCTAAATCGTGAAAATAAACCCATGAGTCAAAAAAATCCGGTGGACACGCCCTTAGTTCGGGGAGACCTCTGTTCCCAGCCGTTCCTTCATTTTTTCGACATAGGCGTAGGGCAATTTGATGCTGCCGATAAGCGGTTTTCCGCGATTCATTCCATGACAGTCCGACCCTCCGGTCACCAGCAGGTCACACTTCTCGGCCATCAATTCGTAGCGCTGGATATCATATGTCGAATGGCGTGAGTGAAAGCACTCGATGCCGTCGAGACCCGCCTCAATCAAGGGCGGTATCAAATCATCCGACTTGTTCAATCCCGGATGCGCCATCACCGCCAGACCGCCCGCCTGATGAATCAGTCGAATTCCATCGGCGGCGTTTATCTTGGTTTTTGGCACCCAGCCGGGTTTGTTCTTCTTCAAGTATTTGGAGAAGGCTTCGTCCATCGTTTTGACGAAGCCCGCCTGAACCAACGCGCGCGCCACATGCGGACGCCCCGGCGCATCGCAACGTGCGAGGTCGAAAACCGACTCCGCCTTCAAAGGCACCCCTATCCGGTTCAATTGCTCAGCCATTTCACGAATCCGATTCTGTCGCACGCCCTGGAATTCTCCGAGTTTCTCCCGCAACAACTCATTGCTTGTGTCGAGAAAATAACCAAGCAGATGCAGTTCGATGTCATTCCATTCGGTGGTCAATTCCGTCGCGTTAATAAATTCGATGCCGAGCGATTTGCAGGCGACTCCCATGCGTTGACAACCGTCAACCGTGTCGTGATCGGTTAACGCCAACACCCGCAGGCCTCGCTGATGCGCGAGATCGGCCAATTCCTCCGGCGTAAACGTGCCGTCGGAAAACCGCGTGTGCATATGAAGATCTGCAAAAATCATGGATTCAACTTCCTGATTCCACCACCGAAACCCCGTCGTGGAGGCGAGTATCACCAAAGGACGGATACGGGCCAAGTATTTTGATGATAAGTCACTCCACGGCGACGCGCGACGATCTCAGCAAATCCTGTTTCACCCGATCCAAAATGCCGTTAACAAACCGTCCACTTTCCTCTGTCGAAAACTTTTTTGCGATATCGACGGCCTCGTTGATACTGACAATTGGAGGAATATCGTCACGAAACAGCATTTCGTAGATAGCGAGCCGAAGGATATTTCGATCCACGGCCGCAATGCGGTCCATTGCCCAATTCTCGGTGAATTTCTGGATCATTTCATCGATTTCAGGCCGTTTTTCAATCGTGCCCTGGATGAGCGGCACGGCAAACAGGCGCAACGCCGCTTCGTCGGTGTCCGGTGGAGGGACCTCCCGTTCCTGTCCCCAATGGGCTTTTCCCTTTTCCCGTTCAATCGAGGCCCTTCTTTGACTGATCCAAAAGCCTTCGAGCGCCTCACCGATTTCCTCGGGAGGGTTTAAGTCGCATTGAAAAAGGAATTGCACGGCTTTTTCCCGTGCCTGACGGCGTGTGCCCATGGCAATACAATGGGAGACGAGCCCGCATCGGGAAAAGAAAAATCTGAATTCACTCATTCTACTGGCACTTGGAGAACAAACGAACCTTTCCATTGGCAAAGTGCTTTACGACACCATTGAGAACCTGCTGAGCAGGGTTGCCGGGACGACGACGAACAGCTACATTGCCAACCATCTGAACCAGTATACCAACATCGACGGGCAACTGCTGCAGTATGATACCAAGGGCAACCTGACCTCCGGCGCGGCCCACCTGACCGCCACGGCGATGGACTACGCCTACGACGCTCAAAACAGATTGACTGACGCTCGCCCAAGCAGTCCCGCCGAAGGCGACAAGCGCATTACGTTTGTGTACGACGGCCGCAACCGTTGCGTGAAGCGGAATACTTACACCCGTTCGTCTGGGAACTGGGCACTGAGCACTGAGCACTTTCTCTACTATGACGGCTGGAACCTCATCGAAGAGCGCGACGATAGCGGCAACCACCTCGCCAGCTACGTGAACGGCCCGAGGATTGATGAACCGCTGGCCCGGTTGACGACAAACGCCACATACTACTACCACGGCGACGCGTTGAACAGCACCGTGGCGATGACCGGTGTGAGCGGCACGGTGGCTGAGCGTTACGCCTTCGAGGCGTTTGGTTTGCCAACCATCATGGACGCGGTGGGCAACAACATCACCAACACCGCCATCGGCATCCGCCACCTCTTCCAAGGCCGTGAATGGCTGGCCGAAGTCGGCCTCAACGACCATCGCAATCGTTATTACTCACCCGAGTTGCAGCGGTGGTTGACGAGGGATCCGATCCTCGAATCGGGAGGGGTTAATCTGTACTTGAGTTTTGGCAACGCTCCTCAGAATGATATCGATCCATTAGGCACAATCAATTGGGGTTGGAAACCTCCAGCTTGGTTTGTAGCGTTATTGGCTCAAATAGCTAAATTTACAATAGGCCAGGCATACTCAAGTTGCGCAGCTGGAAACCCATGTAACCTTAATGCATGTTATAACTGCTGTAATAAAGTACAGGGTCTCGCGTTGGCCCTAATACTCGTCGCCAAAGCTTCAGTTTTGATGGCATGTACGGCAGCTACGGGTGGATTCGGTTCCTTTATGTGCGTCGCACTTGGCACTTTAGCCGCTTCTCAACTTGCGATTGCAAATCACAATGCATATAAAGGATGCCTTGAAAAATGCAATGCCGCCAACGCGGCGGCTAAGACTGGCAGTCGGGGCGGGGGGGCACCATGAACGAACTCATAGCTGCAATTGCAATTACATACACCAGCTTGGTTATCTGGGTATCCGCTTGTTATTGGATTATGCGATGGGCACACGTGCGAACAGGAATTACCGATGAAGGTTGCGTCCACCGAGACATTGATGACCAAATTGTGAAGAAAGCAGCCGTGCTTGATAAACTCAACTACACAAAGCGGTTAACAGTTTATGTAACAATGTTTCCACTATTGGCTTATAGATTTGAAGATTCACTATGGCAATTGTTGGCCAGCAATGCAGTGGTATTGTTCTGTGGTTTTTTGTTCGCGAAGGCGCGGTTCGCGTACTGGTGTTGGCATGAACGTAAACGTAAAGAGGGCATAAATGGGTCAGTTCTTGACTATTGATACAAGGGTTCCGGTTTTCCATTTGTCCGGTTTTCGATTCGAGTCAACGATCAGGAAAGCGGCGCAGCAGCGCACGCACTCCAAGACCTGGCGGAAATTCGTAATCTCCCTTTACGAACGAGCAAGTTTTCGACCGTTGATACCGGGGTTTCATTCGCCTTCGCAAAAGCAATGGCTTTGCGTCCTCTGCGTCCTTTGCTTTGATGGAAACTGCCAAATGATTAATCCAGCGAAATACGGGAAGCGAGCTTGAGCAGTTCGAAGCCCATGTAATCGACTGAATCGTCGCCCTTCATGGCGTCGCCATAATTGGAGAGAATGACGACGCCAACCTTGGTGACGGGATCGAATCCGATGAAACTCACGAACCCGCCCGTGCCGCCGTTGTGCCAGACCAGCTCGAGTCCGCCCTGGACCGTCTTGAGGCGCTGCCATCCAAGACCGACGTTTCCGGTCCACGAAGCGGCGTGTTCCCGCTGGCAATCCGCCAACACTTTGGCGAGGGCGGTCTTTTCCGGCGCGAGATTTGCCTCAAGGAAATGCAGCATGTCATCGCCGCAGGACCACAAGGCCCCGGCACCAGCCAGCGCATCGAACTTCCAGCGCGGTACGGTTGCACCCTGCGGACTGTGCCCTGATACCATGCGCTCCTTCATGGCTTCAGATGGCTCAAACATCGTGTTGGTCAGGCCCAGTGGCTCACACACCCTTCTCGAAATCAAATCACCCAGCGGCTTTGATTCCGTTTCCGCCAATATCTGCCCCAGCAATCCGACCCCCAGATTACCGTACTCAATGGATTTACCCGCGGGTTTCTGTGGTTTGTGATCTTTCAAAAACGCGTACAAATCCCGGGCGGCATAATTGACGTAGGGGTCAACCATCTTCTCGGGAGACAAATCCAAATTGGCCGGCAGGCGCGGCAAACCGGATCGATGGGTGGCAAGGTGACCTAACTGAATCAGCCCATACTCCGGACGCAATTGAACTTTGTCGGCCAGGCGTTGCTGGACCGAGTCTTCCCACTTCAGTTTCCCTTCCTCCACCAGAGTGGCTGCGGTAAGCGCCGTGAACACCTTGGTAATCGAGCCGATTTCAAATAAAGTCTGACCGTCCGGATTGATTTTTTTGTTCTCCGCTACACTACCGAACCCTTCCAGCCATTTTCGGTCGCGCTGAATGATGCCAATCACAAATGCGGCCCTGGGCCGTTTCGCGAGATATTCGTTGCCCATTTTTCCGATTCGTTTGGCCAAATCGTGGGTATCCGGGAGACTCTTGTACTGATTCTTCACATAAGCGAGGTAGGCAATGACGATGGCGAACAGAACAACCAGAATGACCACCACGCCGAGCGTGGCTTTAATGAAGACGGTGACCAAATTTTCCTGTCGTTGCATGCCGGCGAATCATGACGAGCGACCGCCGTCCAATGCCAGTCCTGAATTCAGAGGGTGAAATCCACCGGTCATTGTTCACGCCCAGGGTCGCGCTTTGTCCTC
>CALBIE010000115.1 GCA_937893495.1 uncultured Verrucomicrobiales bacterium
TCGTCAATAACCGTTCTCATTAGTCATTTTAAAAGTCGAGATTGCGAAACCTCTTTCCGCCCGAATCGGAAAACTGCATCGTTCCTCTCTACATGAAAACTGCAAACGAATTCCTATGACCAAACAAAGATTTCATCACGATCTTTGCTGAACCCGATAAACGTCGCCAGCACAATTCGCGGCAACTTGCCCGAAACTCCCGGCACTTCGTGGATCGATCTAGTATTGAAAAAATACAGATCGCCCGCGTTCAAAATGACATCCGTGTTTTCAATCTGATTCTCGGCGGCGTAATCATGAAACGTCCCGTTACGCAAATGCGGATCAACTGCTTCGTCCCACAAGCATCGATGCAAAACACATTGTGCCGTGGTATCTCCCAGTTGCGTATTCTGTAGAACCAGCACGCCCGCAAATTGATGATCGAACTGGTGAACGGCGTAGTCTTCACGTTTCTCGCGCAGCCGCACGGAATCGAAGTGAGGCGGGTAGGTGTATCCGCCGTAATGAGCGCGAATGATGGCTGGGCCGTATCGCCGACCATCGGGCTCATGGGCGGTCACGACCTGCTTGTCGCGGCAGAGCAACTGCAGGTTCTCATACATCAGCCGAACCGGATCGACGCCATCGGCAAACAATTCTCCAAACAGCTCATGCGTCTCGTTGCTGTGGGCGAGGAACGCTTCCTTGTCCGAACCGCGATATCCGAGACTGCTCCCGATATCGATCCTGATTCGCCCTGTCTCCTCCTGTGATTGCCATGCCTGCTTCGGCACGGAATTGCGTCCCTCGCGATAATAGCCTTCGGGAATCGCCAGATCGCTGAATCGTTCCGGCATGGGCTGGCCCGGGTCGAAGAGCAACTCATCGTCGATCAAGCGCCGCACCAGTTGCTGACATGCCTCTTCAGAAATAGCGGATCGCAGAACAATGGCGGGGATGGTTCCTGCCGCCAGCGCCTCAAGTGGAAACTCGTAAGCGTCAAGCGCAGTTTCCAAATCTGGATCCAACACTTTCCATGGACTGTTTTTTGTCATGACAGGCGTGCTCGCTTTGGCCGGTGATGAGTATTGTTGGCAAGGTTGTGGATGCAACCAAAGAAACTCGCTGCGTTGGTTATGGATGAGATCGAGATCATCAAAGCCGCAGCCATGCAATTGGATCGGCAGGAGCGCGGAATTTATTCCGCAGAAGCGTCCGCTTTCGACCAGCGTTCAAGCGCTTTCCCAGGTCGTTGTGATCCCACACCATTTCGTGTGTCAGAATTACCCATCGAAATCACCGTGAAACAATTGGTAAATCCACGTTTCCGTGGAATGAATTCCGCGCTCCATCTGCATCGTTCCGGCGAAGCGTGAATGCAGGTCGTTTGTTTTCTACCCGGCGCAATTCTCGTGGCAAAAAGAGGGAGGGACTATGACTCAACAAGCTGGTAATTGGTTTGGCGGGGCATCATTGTGGCTTGAATGCACATGAGAACTCTGACTGGCGCCCTCATCCTCTCTGCGTTGTTTCTCCTGCAGTGCGAACAACGAGCCGCGGCCGCTGACCTGCGCATTGCGACGTTTTCGATCGAGATCACCCCGAAGCTGGGAATGCCGGTTGGTCAGGGGTTTGTTCCAATTCTCAAAACAGCCGAGCATCCCTTGCTGGCTCGCGGGATTCTGCTCAAGGACTCAGGCATGGCATGTGTGATTTGCACCCTCGATTTGATGGAAGTGCATAATGAGTCTTATGACTCTCTGCGCCAGGCGATTGCGAAGGCGGCTGGCGTTCCCGAATCGCGCGTGGCGCTCCACTGCCTTCATCAGCACACGGCGCCCGCGATCTCAACGGGCGCGCAACGTCTCGAATTTGGGGAGAACAATCCACGGCGAATCGCCTCCGCTGAGTATCTGTTGGAACTGGCGAAAAAGTTGACGGCAGCGATTCAGGATAGTCAGAAGAATTGGCGGGCGGTGACTTCGATTGGCAGGGGGCAGGCGAGGGTCGAGCGCGTCGCCTCGAGCCGGAGACTGGCGAAGCCGGATGGTTCGATTCAGGGACGCGGCAGCAATACGAAAACTTCGCCTCAGCTTCGCGACCTACCGGAGGGGTTGATCGATCCCTGGGTGCGGACAGTCTCGCTGGATGGGGCCAATGGGGCTATCGCACAGTTGCACTATTACGCCTCGCACCCCCAGAGTTTTTACGGTGATGGCAGGGCGAGCTACGACACGCCCGGGATGATCCGCGAGCGACTGGAAAAAAAGTCCGGCGCGTTTCAACTCTATCTGACCGGTTGCGGGGGCGATATCGCGTTTGGGAAGTACAACGACGGTTCGCGCGAAGCCCGCTCAGAAATCACTGCCCGGCTCCAGGCCGGGATCGAAGAATCCATCACGAGCGTTAAGCGCAAGCCCATCGAACCGATGACGTGGTCAGTGGAACCAGTGACGTTTCCCCTCAGAACCGACGCGGCCTACTCCGAGTCTGCGCAGCGCGGGATCCTTGACGATCCAAAGGCGGACGTCGCGCGACGTCGCAAAGCCGCGATTGCGTTGGCGTGGATCGAACGCGTTAAATCTGGAAAGCCGGTCGAGCTGAGCTGTCTGTCCATTGGACGGGTGAAGATGCTCCAATTGCCCGGCGAACCGTTCGTGCAATATCAGTTGGCCGCCCAGAGAATGCGGCCGGACCGATTCGTGTGCGTCGCCGGTTACGGGGACTGCGGGATGGGTTATATCGGCGGCGACAGAATCTTTACCGATCGCGGCGGCTACGAGCAGACGTATGCGTTCGCTGGTCCATGCGAGAAATTGTTCCTCGCGACGATCCGGCGGCTGTTGGCTGCAAAACCTTAAAAATCCAGAGTCTTATGCAACCCAGTATATATGTCGGTCTGATGCGGCGATGTTTCGCCCTTGCCGCAATTTGCCTCAGTTTCATCGGAACCGCGCATCCCGCGGCGGCGGCCGAGTCTCCCGGTCTGGTTCTCGCTGCGGGTGGAAACGCGCAAGCTGTCATCGTTCTTTCCGCGAAGCCTTCCTCTGCCGCGACCAGAGCCGCGAAGGTGCTCAGCGATCAACTTTTTCAGATTTGCGGTGTCCGCTTTGAGGTCGTCAAGGACTCGGCCCTTCCTCCGGACACGAACTACATCGCCGTCGGTGAGAGTGCCTTGACCAGGAAGCTTGGCGTCACCGCCAGAGGTCTCGGCCCGGGCGGTATCCGGATCAAATCGTTTTCCGACGCTATTGTCCTTCTTGGGCCCGATGGGGCCACGCCGTCCGATCCCCATGGAACTCACTATGCGGTGACCACATTCCTGGAAGAATCCCTTGGCTGCCGGTTTTTATGGCCCGGCGAACTGGGCAAAGTCGTGCCGTCCAGCAAAACCATTACCGTTGCTGCGATTGACCGAACCGAGACTCCGCTACTGCGTCAGCGAAATATCCGCAACATGTCTTACGGGGATCGCGACGCGAAAGGTCTCCTCAAGTTGCGCGCCACGGCCGAGGACTATCACCGGTTGCGCGCCGAAGCTGAGAAAACCAAGTCGGAAGACGGTGGCTGGTTTACCTGGCAACGGCTGGGTGGAAGTCTCGGACTGGCAAGCGGTCACGCTTTCAGCGACGCCTGGAAAAAATATGGCAAGGAACATCCTGATTGGTTCGCGATGCAGCCCAACGGTTCGCGCGACCAGAGCAAACTTGGTCCGGACCGTTCGCGTTTCTGTGTCAGCAACCTCGACCTGATTGAAGCGATCGCGCAACAAAAGATCGATGAGCTGAATGGCCAGAGCCGCAAACCCGGCATCAAAAGCGTCGCAATCGGCCCCAACGATGGCGGCCTCGCCACGTTTTGCATGTGTCCGGCATGCAAGAAACTCGACCCGCCCGAGGGGAATCCGATCACCTTGATGGATAGCACCGGCAGGAACGGCCGGACCTATTTCAAATATGTCTCGCTGACCGACCGCTTTGTGTATTTCTGGAATGAAATCGCCAAACGCGTTGCCAGGGTACATCCCGAGGCCTGGTTGACGGCAGACGCGTACAGCGTTTACACGGACCCGCCGCTTCGGCGTCAACTGCACCCGAATATCGCAATCCGTTTCGTTGACATCTCATATCTTGACGATGCGGCACGGCGAACCGGTCGCGAGCGTTGGGATGCCTGGGCTGAAAAGGCCTCCAAAATCTATTTCCGCCCGAACCTTCTTCTGGCAGCCCGGCGGCAGGGCACGCCCGTCGTCTATGTGCACAAGCTCGCTGAGGATTTTCATTATCTGGCCCATCATTCGATGATTGGAACTGATTTTGATGCCTGCACCCATCACTGGGCGACGCAGGGTCTGAATTTTTATGTGACCGCCCGACTCCACTGGAACCCGGACCTCGATGTCGATGCGTTGATCGCCGACTACTGCCGGTCCGGCTTTGGGGCCGCCGCTGATTTGATAAGGCAATATTTCCTGCGCCTCGAAGAACTCACGGACGAGATCGCGGCCGCCAAGCCTCCGCAGCATCCCACCGCGCCTTACACTCCGACGGTCATTGCAGAACTGCGTTCGATTCTCGATGAAGCCGACCGCCGGGCCGCAAAAGACGCCAGCGATCCGAAGGCCCGAAAACGTGTCGCGTTCCTCCGTCGCGGTCTCGATTACACTGAGACCCACGCCGCAGCCTACCGTTTGCTCGCTGAATTTGATGAGGGCGGCAGGAAGATGACGCCTGAGTTGAAAGCGAGAGTGACCAAAACCCTCAACCGGAACTGGGAACTTTCGCGGGACGTTTTCTTCAATGAATTCAGGGCCGTCAATGTGTCGCGGGTAGCCTGGGGAGGCTGGGGCAATTTCAACCGGCTCGGCTGGAAAGAACCTTAAGTTCCGGGGGTGCATTGTCGCCACGGGCCCGATTTGCCCCGCGTGCTTCCGATCCTGAAGCCCGCAATACCGCAAGCGAAGCTCACTCAAGTTCCCGCTGGCTTTGAGGTTTCGATCCTCGCCCGGGATCCGTTGAAGTCGAGATCGCCATGAATCCTGCTGCCTTTTGTCGGCACTTGTTGATAAAGCATTGCCGAATTTTCCGCGCTCCAGACGTTGGGGGAGAGGTGAGGCACCTGATTGGACTCGGTCGAGTGTTGAGGGCGCGTCGC
>CALBIE010000116.1 GCA_937893495.1 uncultured Verrucomicrobiales bacterium
CTTCCTGAGCACCAATGAATTGGTCGGCATTGCCGTGCTCGCCTCGTTCGCATCGGGGCATTATCAGGAGGCGGGTGTCGTTGCGTTTTTCATGCTGCTCGGTGAAATCATCGAGACACGCACCGCCGAAGGAGCGCGAGCTTCGATTGAATCACTCATCAAGCTTACGCCAACGAAAGCGCGCCGGCTCAAACCCGACGGCAGCGAAGACGAAGTGGCCGTCCATGAGTTAAAAGCTGGCGACACGATCCGTGTTCGGCCCGGCGACAATGTTGCGGCAGATGGCGAAATCATCCGGGGCGAAGGTTCGTTTAATCAGGCGAACATCACCGGTGAATCACTGCCGGTGGACAAGAATCCGGGCGATCAGGCATTTGCTGGAACCATCAATCTTACCGGCGTGCTGGAAATTAAGGTCAGCCGGGCGGGTAAAGACACAACTCTCGGCCGCGTGCACGATCTAATCCTCGCAGCCGAGAAGACCAAGTCACCCATTATGCGAATAATGGATCACTACATGGGGTTTTATACGCCGCTGGTGCTGGTCATCGGCGCTCTCGTGTGGGCATTCACCGGTGATCTGAGCCGCGTCATTGCCGTCTTCATCGTTGCTTGCCCCTGTGCCTTCGTTCTCGCCACTCCGACAGCCATGGTTGCGGCGCTTTCTGCAGCGGCGCGTCTGGGCATCCTCATCAAGAATGTGGGCGACATCGAACTTGCCGCCAGAATCAACGCCTTCATCTTCGACAAAACCGGCACGCTCACCACCGGGAAACTTGCCGTGAGCCGCTTGGCGCCCGTTGACGGAATCAAACCGGCTGAGCTACTTCGAATTGCTGCTAATGCCGAGAAGTTCAGTAATCATCCGGTCGCCAAGGCACTTGGAGCCCTGGCGGCTGACGCCGGACTCAAACTTGATGATCCCGCTGAATTCAAGGAAACCGCCGGCCGGGGAATTCAAGCACTGGTGGACGAAAACCGCATCGTAATCGGCCGTTCCCAATGGTTGAAAGACAACGGCATCAGTGAAGACGTTCTCGCATCGGTCGATTTGGATGAAACCGAAGGCTTCAGCCTCCTGTTTGTCGCCCGCGACGGTAAGTTTATCGGATGGGTCGGTTTTCAGGACGAAACCCGCAAGGAAGCCCGGGACTCACTTGAGGAATTGAAAGCTGCCGGCGTCCGACGCATCGCGATGGTATCCGGTGATCGCCAGCCAGTCGCGGCTCGCGTTGCGAAAGAAATTGGTTGCGAAGACGTGATCGCTGAATGCCTTCCCCAGAACAAGGTGGACTACGTCAGAGCCACTCGCAGCAAGGGATATCGCGTTGCGGTGGTGGGCGATGGTGTTAATGACGCTCCGGCGCTGGCAGCGGGTGATTTAGGCATTGCGATGGGCGCGGCTGGCAGCGAAGTTGCCATCCACAGTGCGACCATTGCGCTGATGAACAACGATTTGCGTCGCCTGCCATTTCTCGTCCGCCTCAGCCGCATGACCCGCGGCGTCATAAACCAGAATTTCCTGATCGGGATCGTCTTCGTAATCGGCGGCCTCGTGCTGGCCGCCCTGAAGATTATTAACCCGATAGTGGCGGCCCTCATGCACGTTGCGGGCTCGTTGCTGGTGGTCTTCAACAGCGCACGGTTAGTGCGACAGGGCGAGGAGCTCGAACCGTTTGTAGCGCCGAAAGCAACGGAACGTTCTCACACTGAAGCCATTCCTGGAAAATTGACCGTAAAACCGGCCTGATAGGCTGGCGGATGTTCTGAAAACCAGCTAGCCTGAATTCTACCCATGATAAATCTGGATGAAAAAACCGTTTCGAAAACGGCCCCGGCCGCGACCGATGAGCGCGAAACTGTGGTCACCGTCCGCGGCCTGACCAAGGTATTCAAAGATTTCTGGGGCCGCCCCAAGGCCCGGGCCGTCAACGACGTCAGCTTTGAAATCAAACGCGGCGAGGTATTTGGCCTACTTGGTCCCAACGGCTCAGGCAAGTCCACTACCATCAAGATGTTACTCGGCCTGCTGTACCCGACCAAGGGCTACATCGAAATGTTCGGCCACTCTCCTCGCCACGTACAGACAAAATCACGCATCGGTTACCTGCCCGAAGAATCATATCTTTACAAGTATCTGGACTCGCGGGAGACCCTCGACTTCTTCGGTAACCTTTTTCAACTCTCCGCCAGCGAACGGGAGAGCCGATCGACCCAGTTGCTGGAGATGGTCGGACTCAATCAGGTCCGCAGCCGAACCGTAGGCGAGTTTTCCAAGGGCATGCAACGCCGCATTGGCCTCGCGCAGGCCTTGATCAACGATCCTGATCTTGTCATCCTTGATGAACCAACGGCCGGGATGGATCCAATTGGTTGCCGTGAGGTAAAGGATTTGATTCTCGCACTGGCCAACCGCGGCAAGACAGTCATCATCAGCAGCCATTTGCTCTCTGACGTGGAAGACGTCTGCGACCGGGTTGTCATTTACTATGGCGGCAAAATTCACGCGCTGGGCACTCTGAAAGAACTGCTGACCGAGCGGGAATCCGTCCGAGTCACGATGCCCTCCCTCGGGCGTGAGTCGATGGATCGTATCCTGAAGACGATCCGTCAGGATGTCGCGGAAGACAAAATTGTCATCGACAACCCGACCCAGAATCTCGAGAGCTATTTTCTTGGAGTCGTTCAAAAAGCCCGGGAGGGCGAGGCAGCTACGTCCGGGGCAACGCAGGGCAGAGTCGCCGAATACCTGCGCGGCGAAGCGGAGGAAACCAATCGCGCGGACAAAATGCTCGACCGTTTGACCACCGCTAAAGAAGCACCCGACGAATCTGAACCCATCGTTCAGTTACCGCCTCAAAAGGATCTCGAGGCGGATAAAAAACTCGATTCCCTGACCCAGAAACAACCGATTATCGAAACGGCGCCCGCGGCAAAACCTCGAGCCGGGCAGGATACCGAAGCGGAAGCCAAAGCAAACGAGAAACTGGCGTCATTGCTCGGTAATTCGAACGACAAAAAGAAAGATTAACTGCCTCGTGAACTCCCGTTTCGAGGTTTATCAGCATCAGGAGCGCGGTCTGCACGCGGTCAAGGTTGGCTTTCGCTGGCCTGCATTCTTTCTGACATGGCTCTGGTCGTTGAGAAACACATTGTGGCTTCCAGGGGCCTGCCTGCTTGGAATACATGTGGTTCTGTTCGTCCTCGCGCGTGGTCCGATGGTCGAGATGCCCGTCTCGATTGGAATCTTCGCGTTTGCCATGCATGTTTTCGCTGGCAGGTTCGCCAGTCGCTGGCAGGTTCGCCAGCTTCAAGGCAACGGCTACTTTTATCGAGGAGAACTTCCCGCAAGAAACTCCGCGGATGCGATTGCAAAGGTCAAACAGACCAACGGTGTGTTCCTTCCCGAATGGCGGAACACGGCAAAAATTAAATTCGATATCCTCCCGGCCAATTGCAAGCCGGTAGCAGCCATTGCCTCCCTCACGATCAAAAGCGCATTTCGCTTTCGACTGATCCCGTTCCTGACGTTCCTGCTATTGCTCGTCGTGATTGGCCTGCCCGCCGTCTTAAAGAGCGACAGCACGGCGCAAGGTCTGATCCAGATCGTAATTTCCTACACGCTCGCGGCCGTGACCACCATTCTGGCGTTCGTCACCCTGTGGCTGGCGACCGGATCCATGGCCCGTGAAATCGAGGACAGCCTGCTTCAAATGGTCACCGTCAAGCCGATTCCACGTTGGCAGATCTGGATCGGCAAATGGCTCGGTATCATGACGCTGAACGTCGGTCTGTTGGCAATCGCCGCGTATGCCATCACCGTCCTGATACATTTGCGGGCTCAAGAACTGAATCCGGCCCAACGTGAAATTCTCGAATCCGAATTACTTGTTGCTCGCGCCTCGATGAAGCCGGAATTACCGGACCTAAACGCCCTGGTCGAAGAGGGAGTGCGCATCCGCATGGCCAAAAATCGAGACGTCTCCATCGATATCAATGCCCTTCGAAATGTGCTCAGGAAGGATCTCGAAGCGAATCTGCAAGTGGTTCGCCCGGGGTTCGTCCGCCGTTGGCTGGTGCCGACCGGAATTCGTGCCGGGCAGCTTCGCAATCAGCCAATTTTTATCCGCACCAAGTTTCGGTCATCCACCTTTTCGACCGAGCCAATAAGGATGCAAACGCTTTGGGAAATCGGCGCCCCCGGCAGTACCAACCGTGTCCGCATCGTGCGAGAGCTCACCACGGACACCTTCCATGAGATGCGCATTCCACCGGGACTGGTGGACGAAAATGGCGTACTGGCGATGGACTTCATCAACATCTCGCCATCGGCAATTCTCTTCGGATTTGATGAAGGCGTGGAACTGCTCTTTCGGGAGAGCGGCTTCGAATTAAATCTCTGCCGGGGCCTGGCGATCATCCTGTGCTGGCTCGGTCTCGCAGCCGCGATCGGCCTTACAGCAGCCAGTCAGTTAAACTTTAATGTCGCGTCCTTCCTCGCGGTCAGCCTGGTGACGCTACTCCTGTTCAGCGGCACGATTGCGACGGTGATAGAACAGAAGTCGGTCTGGCACGAAAACAAGGAGCAACTGGGACCAGCGAAGATCGCCACGGACAAAGTGCTCGTCCCGATGATTGGTGGAATCTATCAGGTTATGCGACTGGTCCAGGATTTTTCCCCCATTGACTCATTGAGCACCGGGCGCAGCATCACCTGGACCGACCTGGCTCGGGCCTATGCACAGTGCTGGCTGCTGCTTGGTTCCATCATTGCCGGAGCAGGAATGATTCTCCTGACCCGTCGCGAATTGGCAACCGCCCAGACTAATTGATCCGATGAACCGTCACCGCCAGTACAAACCGATCCTGCTCCTCCTGATGGTGCTGCTGTTCGGGCTGTCGGCGTTCATGCAGCGGGAATTGAACCGGGAGCGCGTTCGACTCAAATTGACGCGATTGCAACCGTTGGAAAAAGCTCCACCGGCGCTCGCATTCACAACCATTGCCCTCGGCGGATTTCGTGGAATCATTGCCAATGTTTTGTGGATGCGCCTCCAGGATTTGCAGATGGCCGAAAAGTATTTCGAGATGGTGCAACTGGCCGACTGGATTACCAAACTGCAACCGCACTTCTCCACCGTCTGGGTATTTCAGGGCTGGAACCTTGCTTACAACATCTCCGTTAAATTTCCCGACGATGAGGACCGCTGGAAATGGGTTTCGAAAGGCATTGAACTCCTTCGCGACGAGGGCCTTAAATACAACCCTGAGGATGTGGCCATCTATCGAGAATTGGCCTGGTTTTTCCAACACAAATTGGGCGGTAACCTCGACAACTCACACCGTTACTACAAATTCAAATGGAAACAGGAGATGGAGCATGTCTTCGGCGGAGCGCGTCCTGACTTCGTGGAACTCCTCGATCCAAAGACGGACGACGCTATCTATCGAGCTAAACTGCTGCGCGAAAAATACAAGATCGATCCTGCGTTGTTACGAGAGGCCGATGAGAAATACGGTCCGCTTGAGTGGCGACTGCCGGAAGCCCACGCTATCTATTGGGCATATGTGGGCCTTCAGAAATCAAAAAAAGACGATTTGATACGCTTGCGCCGGGTCATTTATCAATCGCTTCTGTTGAGCGCTCTTCGAGGTCGCATTATTTCATACCCGGACGACATTGGCTTCGATTTCGGGCCGAATCTCGCGGCAATCCCACGAGCCAACGAAGCCTATCTTCAAATGATAAAGGAGGACATCGAGTTGAAGTCCAATATCGAGACTGCGCATAAGAACTTCCTCAAGCAGGCCATTGGCGACCTTTATGTAAACAATCAACTCAAAGAGGCGGCTCACTGGTACGATTACTACAAAAAACGCTATCCAGGCCATGTCGAACAATACCTCGATAATCGCTATTACAATCAGGGCTATACCAATTATACGCTCGCCGATTTTGCGATGGCACGCTTTGAAGAAGTGATCAATGAGACGGGCCCGGATCGCATTCAGGGAGTTCTGGAAGGGATGCTACGCAGTTACTTCACCTATGAAGCGATCGACGAACCTGACCTTGCGGCAGGATATCATCGACGATTCCTGGAATTCTACGACCGTTTCGGCAAGCGGTTTAATACCTATAAGAAGGGGCGCATGGATCTGCCCAAATCAACCAACCTCTACTCTGCGGTGCTTCAAGGACTGCTCACTAATCCTCCCCCCGCCGGTTTCAACGAGTCCATGACCATGCGGTTGTGTTCTTCACTAAGGATTCCGTACCCGAAAAACGTCAACAAACAGCCAGTCATGTCGCGCCCCCTGCTTGCACTCCCCGGAGTGGATACACGGGACAAAACGGTTCAAAATACCGAAGAAGGGGAGAAATTCCTCGCGAGTAATCGACGAAGGAACGATATCAAGGTGACCGAAAGTGGCTTGCAGTATCGGGTATTACGGAAAGGCTCCGGCCGGACTCCTGGACTTGATGACACGGTAAGGGTTCATTACGTAGGAAAGCTCCTCAACGGATCCGTTTTCGATAGCTCCCATGAGCGAGGGGAGCCAGCCGATTTTACAGTCAAGGAAGTCGTTAAAGGGTGGCAGGAAGTATTGCAGCGAATGAAAGAGGGCGATAAGTGGATGGTTTTCATTCCACCGCACCTCGCTTACGGCGTAGCAGGTTCACCGCCAAATATTGGCCCCAACGCCACGCTCGTATTTGAAATGGAATTGCTCAAGATCGTAACCCGGTAAACGCATGATCGAAGAATCTCTGCAACGGCTTGATTCAATCGGATTCGACTACGACCGCAGTCTGGCGGAAGCACTCCTCGCGGCTCAGGATTGGAACGTGATTCGATCCCAGCTTGAAGCTCGCCGCAATGCCAGTTGCTCGACTCATCCGGGTCTGCAGGAAATGCTCAATGCCGAAAAACTGGAATTTGTCGAGGCAGTTGCGCTTGTCTGCGCGAAAAAAGTGTACTTTCCTTCTAAACGCGCCCTCTGGCTCCAGCGAGCGGAGCTATGGAAGACCAACTTGCTGACGACTCGCGAGGAATGGGATACCAAGCGATTTGACAACACTTCCGTCATTGACGAAGACGTCGTCGAAGAGGTTCAGGACTGGAAGGAGCGACTGAGCACCATGGAAACGGATCTTGCTGAACTCTTCCGCGAGATGGACCAACTTTTCCCCCGCAAGTTAAGCGATGAAGATCGGGAGCTTCGAGCGGCCGCTTTACCCCTGCGAGCGGAAGTCTCCCGTCTTTTTCAGGAATTCAAAAAGGAGTTCAACCTCATTTCCGGTGAGAAAAAACGACGCCCGATGCTTATCAAGCTTGGCGTCGGAATCCTGGTCGTGGCAGGCATTGCGGCGTGGCGCATTCTCAAATGGTCAAAGCAGAAATAGCGAGATCTTTCAAATCCGGTTAGGTATCACCCCGCGGATCGAACGCGTCCCGCAATCCGTCGCCGACGAAATTCAGCGCGAGCAAAGTCCCGACCAGCATCGCCGAGGGGAAAACCAGCAGCCACCAATAGATGCGAACCGGATTGATCTGCAAAGCGCCGTCGGCAATCAACGATCCCAGACTCGCCTGGGGTGGTTGAATTCCCAATCCCAGATAACTCAAAAACGACTCGTAAAGTACGATGGAGGGAATCGTAAGCATCAGATAGACGATGATGATTCCGGCTGTGTTTGGAAGAATATGCCGCCAGAGAATATGCCTGCTCGAAGCGCCCAATGCCCGACTGGCATCCACAAACGCCCGCGTCCGCAATGTCAGCACCTGCCCGCGGACGATTCGCGCCATCGTCAACCATGACACTGCTCCCAAACCGGCAAACAATCCGATAAACTTCAGGGCATCAACGCTGCCCGGAGGCAACTGCGAACTGCCCTGCCACTTGTCGAGCAATCCGTTTAACGTCGTAACCAGCACAATTACGAAGACGATCGACGGCAAAGAATAGAGGACATCCACCCCGCGCATCATCCAGTTATCCCAACGACCGCCCAGGTAACCGGCCAAGGCACCCCAAGTGACACCGATTACCAGGCTGACTAACGCGCCAACGAAACCGACGATCAGGGAAACTCGTGCTCCAATGACGACGCGGCTTAATAAATCGCGGCCGTGAATGTCCGTCCCGAACAGATGGCGCGAATTCGGTTTTGTAAACGGGAAATCGGAGTGGGCATCTGGATGATGCAGCATCCCTGTCCCCACCGACGAATCGGTGTCATTCGCCTTTTCGGGCACCAGTAACGGCATCGCCATTACAATCATTCCCATTGCGCCCAGGACAATCGCACTCATCACCGCAATCCGATTCTGCAGAAACCGCCTCCACGCACGTTGGTTTGGACTCAGGTGTTCGCGCGCACTCATTCGAATTTTACCCTCCGATCCAGAAATCCATAGGCCAGATCCACAAGCAGATTCAAGACCAGCAACAAGACTGCATAGAGCACCACCAGGCCCACGACCATCGTGTAATCCCGATTGAGCGAACTGTTCACCATGAATACACCGATGCCGGGAATTCGAAACAGATTTTCAACCACGAACGAACCCGTCAACAAATCCGCGAGCATCGGCCCCGAATAGGACACCACTGGCAGAATACCAATTCTAAACGCGTGATGGAGCAACACGTTCGTTTCACTCAGGCCTTTCGCCCTCGCTGTCGTAATAAACCCGGCGTCGAGTGTGTCGAGCATTCCTTCCCGAGTCAGACGAGCCACGCGTCCGGCGAAATAGAGTCCCAGCGTCACGATTGGCAGAATCAAGTGCCAAGGTGATAACAGCAGTGCCACGGGAAAAATTTTCCAATTCACCGCCAAACCCATCACGAGAAGCGGACCGACCACCAGGGCGGGAACGCAGACGGCCAGAATTGCAATAAAACTGCCGGCGACATCTTCTACACCCCCTTTGTTGACGGCCGTCCAGAAGCCCAGGGGAATCCCAATACCCAGGGCGAAGAGGAACGACAATCCACCCAGCGTTATGGTGACGGGAAGTCCCTGAACGATAATGTCCGTTACCGTATGATTTCGATACTTTAGAGAGGGTCCGAAATCGCCCTGTACCACCCCGCTCAACCATCGGCCGTACTGCTTCCACAACGGTTCATCCAGGTGATACTTGGCCTTCAGATTGCGCTCAATCTCCGGCGACGCCGGCGCGCGCTCCTTGTCAAACGGTCCCCCTGGAGCAAGACGCACCAGGGAAAAGGCAATCATACTGATCACCAGCAGCAGCGGCACGAGCAACAGAATGCGACGAATGAAATACACGTGTTACTTTTTCTTGCGTATCAAAT